>DATIQI010000409.1:0-5747 GCA_035470985.1 Acidobacteriota bacterium | reverse complement strand
GGTCCCCGGGCCCGAGCGTCCAGGACAGGCGATCGAGGAGGACGCGGGTCCCGATGGAATAGACGACGTCGTTCAGGCGGATCATAAGAGGAGGAGTGTACCGTTCGAGGACGCTACCCTTCCAGGGTCGGCTATGGCATCCTCGCCGCGGCCTCGGGCCCAGGGGAATTCAGGGACGAATCTCTTCCAGGAGGAAGCCACGATGAAGGGACGTTTCGCGCGGTTCACGACGCTCCTGCTGCTGCTGAGCGCGGTCGTGCTCATGGCCGGCTGCGGCGGCGACGTCGTGAAGCAGATGATGGCGAGCGAGGAGATGAAGTCCAAGGTCATGGACGCGATCGCCGGTGACGCCGGGACGACCGGCGCGCTCCTCGACAAGTTGATGGGCGACGAAGGAACGCGGACCCTGGTGATGGAGAAGGTCCTCGGGAACGGCGAGATGATGCAGGGACTCATGGGACGGATCGCCACCGATCAGACGATGGTGGACGGGATCCTGAATCTGGCCGTCCAGGATTCGACCATGAAGAGCCACCTGATGAGCGTGCTGCAGGGAATGAAGATGGCGGGGGCCGGTAAGTAGAAGCTCACCTCGTCCGTCGAAGAGCGTCGAGCGTAGGGGCCGGGCCGTGGCGGATCGTTTCGCCGCGGCCCTCCCGTTTCGCGTCGGAGGAGGCCGAATCGTGCCGGTCGGCGGGAAGGGCGGCGTGACGCCCGCGAGGATCGTGCTCCTGGGCGGGCTGGCCGTCGGAGTCCTGGACCTGCTCGATGCCTTCGTCTTCTTCGGCCTGCGCGGCGTCCCCCCGCTTCGCATCCTCCAGAGCATCGCCTCGGGATTGCTGGGCCGCGCCGCGTTCCAGGGCGGCCTCGCCACGGGGCTTCTCGGACTCGCGCTCCATTTCGGCATCGCGACGACCGTCGCGGCCGTCTATTACGCGGCGTCGGGGCGGCTCCGGTCGCTCGCGAACCGGCCTTGGCTCTACGGGCCGCTCTACGGCCTGGCCGTGTACCTCGTGATGTATCACCTCGTGCTCCCGCTCTCCGCGGCGGCGAACGCGCCCCGACCGCCCGCCGTCGTCTGGAACGGAATCCTGATCCACATCGCGGGCGTCGGAATACCGAGCGCGCTGGCCGCCCGCGCGGCGCGGCGGCTCCAGGAGGCCGCCCCATGAACCGCTTCGCGATCAGCATCGACATCGGCGCCCCGCCCGCGGACGTCTGGGCGGTGATGTGCGACGCCGAGCGCTGGCCCGAGTGGACGGCGTCGGTCACGCGCATCCGGAGAGAAGACTCCGGCGATCTGTCCGTCGGGAGCCGCGCCTGGATCCATCAGCCCGGCTTTCCAGCCGCGCTCTGGCGCGTCACGGAGTTCGCTCCGGGGCGGAGCTTCACGTGGATCACGGGAAGCGCCGTCATGCGGGCCACCGCCCGGCACTCCGTCGAGCCCGCGCCCGGGGGTTGCCGCGTGACGCTTTCCGTCGACTATTCCGGGCTCTTCGGGTGGCTGCTCGCCCGGATGACGGCCGGCGCGAACGACCGATACCTTTCCCTGGAGGCGAACGGCCTGAAGGCGCGTTGTGAAGGAGCCGCGACGGCCGGCGCACGCCCATGACGAAGCCCACGCCCGATACGCCCCTCCCGGAGTACGAAGCCCTCGCCTTCTTCGAAGGGACCTGGACCGTCGCCGAGCTTCCGCCGGAACGGGAATTCCGCGAGACGTGCGCGTGGCTTCCGGGCGGAAGGCGGCACATGGTCTGCCGCTCCCGGCTTCGGACGGCCACGGGCGCGCTCCGCGAAGGGTTGAGCCTCTTCTCCTACGACCCCGAGACCGGTACCTACCTCTATTACGGCCTCCGGCCGAGCGGCGCGGTCGAGACGAACCGCGGGACGTTTGACGGCGAACGCTGGATCCTCATGGGCGAGGACCGCGACGGCGAGACGATTCGCCGCCGGCGCGTCACCATTCGCAAGGCGGAGAGCGGCGGGTACCACTTCATGGAGGAGACGACCGACGGAGACGATTCGTGGCGGGTGGTGGAGACGTGCCGCTACCTCCCCGCGTCGCCGGAGGGGTGATCCTCCGCCGGAGGTCGGCATGCTCGTGACCGGCGAAGCTCCGCGAGCCGCCACGCCCCGCGGACCGCGGCCCCGGATCGAGCGCCTCGCCGACCATCCCGAGGCGCTTCCCGTTCTCGCGGCATGGTTCGAGGCCGAGTGGCCCTCCCACTACGGTCCGGACGGGCCCGGCGACGCGCGGCGCGATCTGGACGATTGCGCGCGACGCGGCGAGCTTCCGATCGGGTTCGTAGCCTACGTCGGTGACGAGCTCTGCGGCACGATGGCCCTGAAGCGGGAGTCGGTCACGATCCTCCCGCATCTCTCGCCCTGGGTGGCGGCGGGTCTCGTCCCCGCGCTCCGGCGCCGGCAAGGGATCGGCGCGGCGCTCCTCGATGCTGTCGAAGAGATCGCCCGGAGGCTCGGCTTCACCCGCCTCTACTGCGGCACCGCCGCGGCGATGGGACTTCTCGAGCGCTCCGGCTGGCGCTTCCGCGAGCGGGTCGACTACGGGGGCGAAGACGTCGCCGTCTACGAGAAGGACTTATAGGGCTCCACTCGAATTTCTGTCGATCTCGGGCTTACCCGGACGACAAGTCAATGTTCACGGCAACGCACGGACCACCTGGAGGAAGCCATGAAATACCTACTATTGGGCTATCATCATGAGTCGAAATGGGATGCTTTGACCCCGACGGAGCTGGAGGCGGTCGGCCCGGAGTGCGGCCAGCGCGACGACGAACTCCGGAGGAGCGGGCACCTCGTCGCCATGGGGAGCCTGGGACACACTCGGATGACGACCTCTCTGCGGACAAAGGGCGGGAAGCTCGTCGTCACCGACGGCCCCTACGTCGAGACGAAGGAGCAGCTGGGCGGCCTCGTGATCATCGAGGCGAAGGACCTGAACGAGGCGATCCAGATCGCCTCGCGCCATCCCGCCGCGTGCCTGAACGAGCACCTCGGCTGGGGCTTGGAGCTGAGGCCCTTCGACCGCTACGAGGAGGCGTAGGAGGTACGACATGGCGGAACCGAACAAGAAGCTCGTCGTGACGGGAGTCGTCTTCTCGATCCTGCCGTCGCTCCTCTTCCTCTTCAGCGCGGCGCTGAAATTCAAGGGAGGGCCCGACGTCGAGCAGGGCTTCGCGCACCTTGGCCTTCCCCTGACGATGATGCTGCCGCTCGGGATTCTCGAGGTCTCCTGTGTCGCGATCTACCTGATCCCCCGCGCGGCGGTGCTCGGAGCCGTGCTCCTGACCGGCTACCTCGGCGGGGCGATCTGCACGCACTGGCGCGTCGGCGATCCGATCGTCACCCATCTCTTCATGGGGCTCTTCCTATGGCTCGGCATCTACCTCCGCGAGCCGCGGCTGAAGGCGCTCATGCCCTTCCGGACCCGCGTCTCGTAACACCGAGCGCCGTGACCGAGGAGCCGGCCGTGCCCGTGCGCGAGGCGGTGGACGCCGTCTATCGCGCCGAGTCGCGGCGCGTCCTGGCCACGCTCATTCGCCTCCTCGGCGACTTCGACCTCGCCGAGGAGGCGCTTCACGAGGCGTTCCGCGCCGCGCTGGAGCAGTGGCCGCGCGACGGAGTCCCCGCGAATCCGCGCGCATGGCTGGTGTCGGCCGGGCGCTTCAAGGCGATCGACACGATCCGCCGCCGCGCCCGCTTCGACGCCTCGGTCGCGGAGATCGCCCGCCAGGTCGAGGCGTCGGCGCCGGGGCCGTTCGCGCCGGGCTTCGACGACGAGGGGCTGGGGGACGACCGGCTTCGCCTGATCTTCGTCTGCTGCCACCCCTCGCTCCCGCCCGACGCGCAGGTCGCGCTCACGCTCCGCGAAGTTTGCGGTCTCGCGACGGAGGAAATCGCGCGCGCCTTCCTGGTCGCGCCGCCGGCCCTGGCGCAACGGATCGTCCGCGCCAAGGCGAGGATTCGCGAGGATCGGATCCCCTACCGGGTGCCTCCTCCGGCGGAGCTGCCGGAGCGCCTCCAATCCGTGCTCCGCGTGGTCTATCTCGTCTTCAACGAGGGGTACTCGGCTTCGTCGGGCTCCTCGCTCACGCGCGCCGATCTCTCGGGCGAAGCGATCCGGCTGGGCCGCCTCCTCGTCGAGATGCTTCCGGAGCCCGAGGCGGTCGGGCTCCTGGCCCTGATGCTCCTCCACGAGTCGCGGCGCGCGGCGCGCGCCACGCCCGAGGGAGAGATCGTCCTCCTCGACGACCAGGATCGGTCGCGCTGGGATCGGGCGCTGATCGAGGAGGGAACGGCGCTGGTGGAGCGGGCGCTTCGATCGCGCCGTTTCGGCCCCTACACGCTTCAGGCCGCGATCGCGGCGGTCCATGCCGAGGCGCCGGCCGCGTCCGCGACCGATTGGGCGCAGATCGCCGGCCTCTACGACGTTCTTCTGCGCGTCGATCCGTCGCCGGTCGTAGAATTGAACCGCGCGGTGGCGGTCGCCATGCGCGACGGACCCGCCGCCGGCCTCGCGATCATCGATGCGATCCTGGCGCGGGGCGACCTCGCGGAGTACGCGCCGGCGCACTCCGCCCGCGCGGATCTCTGCCGGCGGCTGGGTCGCGCGGAGGAAGCCGGCGCGGCCTACGAGCGCGCCCTCGCGCTCACGCATCAGGAGCCGGAACGGCGATTCTTGGAACGAAGGCTGCGCGCGCTGGAGCGCTGAGCCGTTCGTTCGGACCAGGCCGGGCGGCGTCTCGCCCGCCGGGCCCACCACGAGGAGGTACCATGCCGTACGTCGACGGATTCGTCCTGGCGGTCCCCAAGAAGAAGCTCGAGGCCTATCGGAAGCTGGCGCGCATGGCGGGCAAGATCTGGAAGGAGCACGGCGCGCTCGAGTTCCGCGAGTGCGTGGCGGACGACCTGAAGAGGAAGGGGACGTGCACCTTCCCCAAGAGCGTGAAGATGAAGCCGAACGAAACGGTCTTCTTCTCCTACATCGTCTACAAGTCGCGCGCGCAGCGCGACCGCGTGAACGCCAAGGTGATGAAGGACCGGCGGATCACGTCGATGGACATGAAAACGATGCCGATGGACCCGAAGCGGATGCTCTATAGCGGATTCAAGGTCCTCGTCGATCTCTGACCGGGCCGGGTTCCGGCCGGATGCGCTAGACTCGGCCCATGGCCCTCGACCGGGACATCGCGTTCTACGGGCGCGCGGAGTGGCGCGAGGGCCCGCGCGACTCGATCGTGGCGCTGATCGAGACGTACACGACGGCCGTCGTCGCGCTCTCCGACGCGGCCGTCGCGGAACTGAGGGAGAGCTTCGAAACCCACGGGCCGACGCCCGGACCAGACGATTCTTAGGGGGATCTCCATGTCGAAGCCGATCCATCGTCTCATGATCGCTCTTTCGCTCGCGCTCGCGTCCACGACCTTCGCCGCGCCGGCCGTCCGGGCCGACGCGGTGACCGACGCGAACGCGAAGGCCGCCGCGCTCACCGCGAAGGCGCCGACGCCCGTCGCGGCGCGCGCGCTTTGCCTCACCCAGGTGGCCGTTTACGAGGTGATGACCCGCTCCATCACCAGGGCCAGCGCTTTGCCTCGGCGCACATCGCCGTAGACCGCCGCGGCCGCACCAGCCTTGACCAGCTCGTCGTAGTACTGCTGCGGCTGCATTCCCGCGCGCTGCGCCCGGTGCACGATCTCATGACCGAACTCGTCGTCACTGACATCGAC
>DATIQI010000408.1:0-2778 GCA_035470985.1 Acidobacteriota bacterium | reverse complement strand
AGGAGGACGGCGCCGCGGGGGTTCATTTCAAAGGCGATGGCGGCGCGCCCCAGGTGGTCGCTGGAGGGGAAGGACTTGGAGACCTGCCACTGCCCCTCGGCGGCGGTGAGGCGGAGCTCGCGGGTGGCCGTTTACGAGGCGGTCGCCGCGATCACGGGACGGCTTCCGCGCCGCTTCACGGACGCGAAGGCCGCGCGCGGCGCCTCCCTGGAGGCGGCGGTCGCCGCGGCGACGCGCGCCGTGCTGGCGAAGCTCCTTCCCGGCGAGCAGGCGGCCGTCGAGGCCGACTACCAGGCGGCGCTGGCGGCGGTTCCCGACGGACCGCAGCGGCGCGACGGGATCGCCGCGGGCGAGGCCGCCGCGGCCGCGGTCCTCGCGCTTCGGGAGAACGACGGGTCCATGGCGCCCGACCGCTACCGTCCCTACACGACCGCGGGCGTCTACGTTCCGACGGTCGTGCCGATGGGCCAAACGTGGGGCGCGCGGAAACCGTGGCTCCTGGAAAAGCCCGACCAGTTCCGCCCGGGACCGCCCCCGGCGCTCGACAGCGAGACGTGGACGAAGGACTACAACGAGATCAAGGAGATCGGGGCGAAGGAGAGCAAGACGCGGACGCCCGAGCAGACCGCGATCGCGCGCTTCTGGACGGCGACCAATCCGGTGATCTACTGGCCGATCGTCCGGTCGGTCGCCGCCATGGCCGGACGCGATCCGGTCGAGAACGCGCGGCTCCTGGCCGCGGCCGCGATCGCGATGGACGACGCGATCATCGCCGTCTTCGACGGGAAGTACGCCTACAACTTCTGGCGCCCGATGACCGCGATCCGAAACGGCGACCTCGACAAGAGCGACGCCACGGCGCCTGATCCGGGCTGGACGCCCTTCATCGACACGCCGCTTCATCCCGAGTATCCGTGCGCGCACTGCATCATCTCGGGGTCGCTCGGCGGATTGCTCGAGGCCGAGCTGAACGGCAAGCCGTCGCCGACGCTGACCACCTCGAGCCCGACCGCGGACGGCGCCGTGCGCTCCTGGACGAGCGTCGGCGACTTCGTGAAGGAAGTGGCCGAGGCGCGCATCTACGACGGCGTGCACTACCGGAACTCGACCGTGGTCGGCACCGGGATGGGAATGAAGATCGGAGCGCTCGCGGCGCGGGCGCTCCCCCCGGCGACGAAGTAGCGTCCGCGTGAGCGGGGACCGGAAGGATTCGCCGGAGGGTTCCGTCGTCGAGACCGCCCGGCTTCGGCTCCGCCGGTTCACGCGAGACGACCTGGACGCGCTCCTCGAGGTGTTCGCCGACCCCGACGCGCGCCGCTTCTACCCGGAGATGATCGAGCCGGCGGCCGTCGCGGCGTGGATCGAGCGGAACCTCCGCCGCTACGAGGAGCACGGATTCGGCCTCTGGGCGATGATCGAGAAGGAGTCGGGCCGTCTGGTCGGCGACGCGGGTCTTTCGTACCAGGACGTCGAAGGGGTGCCGGAATTGGATGTCGGCTATCATGTCCTCGCGGCCGAGCGCCGGAAGGGCTACGCCACCGAAGGGGCCCGCGCCTGCCTCGACCGCGGATTCCGCGAGACCGCCGCGACGGTGATCGGCTCGATCGTGTCGCCGGCGAACGCGGCCTCGCGCGGGGTGGCGGGGAGGATCCACGCGAACGTCCGGGAGTTCCTGCGCCCGAACGGAGTCAGGCTCTTCTACTTCACGCGCCGCGACGAGTGGGAGCGACGCTAGACAAGGAGTCCTCATGCGCCTCTACCAGATCGTCGGCGTCGTGCTGATCCTCGCGGGCATCTTCGTGCTCTGGCAGCGTCCGACCTACACCCGGCGCGAGGACGTGGTCGAGATCGGCGAGTTCAAGGCGACCGTGAACCAGAAGGAGAGCTTCCCCCCGTGGGTGGGCGCGGCAGGAATCGGCGCCGGCGCCGTGCTTCTGTTCCTGGCGGGACGGCGCCGGGGATGAACGCCCGATGACCCCGGCGAGCTTCGCCCAGTGGCGGCCGCACCCGTGGCACGGTCTCGAGACCGGCCGCGAGCCGCCGATCCACGTGAACTCCTACATCGAGATCACGCCCTTCGACCTCATCAAGTACGAGCTCGACAAGGCGACCGGTTATCTCCGCGTGGACCGGCCGCAGCGGACGTCGTCGCAGGCGCCCGCGCTCTACGGGTTCATTCCGCGGACCTACTGCGGCGATCGGATCGCCGCGCTCTGTCCCGGCGCGGTTCGGGGGGACGGCGACCCGCTCGACGTCTGCGTCCTGAGCGAGCGCCCGATCGCCAAGTCCGACACGATCGTCCCCGCGCGCGTCGTCGGGGGAATCCAGCTCCTCGACCGGGGAGAGGCCGACGACAAGATCATCGCCGTGCTGGAAGGCGACTTCATGTGGGGCGAGATCTCCGATCTCGCGCAACTCCCCACGATCCTCGTGGAGCGCCTCGAGCACTACTTCTCCACCTACAAACTCGTCCCGGGCACGGATCGCCAGATCGAAGTCCATCGCGTCTACCCGGCCGCCCACGCCGCGCGCGTCGTGGAGGCGGCGATGGCCGACTACGCGACGCTGGTCGCGGGCGGGCCCGGTGCGGCGAAACCCTAGGAGCGTCGCCATGGAACCGACCCAAGTCCTCGTCGAGGAGCATCGCGTCATCGAGCGCGTTCTGACGGCCCTCGAGACGGCCGCCGGCCGCCTCGCCGGCGGCGAGCCCGTGCCGCCCGATTTCTTCCTCCGAGCCGCCGACTTCATCCGCGGATTCGCCGACGGATGCCATCACCA
>DATIQI010000407.1:0-10651 GCA_035470985.1 Acidobacteriota bacterium | reverse complement strand
GTCGTCCAGGAGGAGCGGGAGCGGCTCGCGGGCGGCCAGCTCCTGGGCCAGAGCGGCCCGAAGCGAGAGATAGA
This sequence comes from Acidobacteriota bacterium, assembly GCA_035470985.1. Classification (GTDB taxonomy): domain Bacteria; phylum Eisenbacteria; class RBG-16-71-46; order SZUA-252; family SZUA-252; genus SZUA-252. The sequence goes on along the minus strand of DATIQI010000407.1, from coordinate 10,577 downwards.
ACGCGTCCCGCGCCCCGCGTGAGAGCGACTCCACGGCGATCGCGCCGCGCGCGCCCATGGCGAGCGTGGCTCCGAAGTCGGCGTCGAGCGCGACCGATCCGTAGCGGCCGCCCGTCAGCCTCGAGAGCGTGGCGCCGGCCCACTCGGCGATCCGGCCGACGTGCTGCTCCTGGTACTCCCGCACCGCGCCGCGCAGCTCGTCCAGCGCCACGAGGAGGGCGTCGCGCACCTTCGTCTCCCGGGCCAGCGCGTCTTCCTCGGCGGCGATCGTCTCGTCGAGCGCCTCCAGATTCTCCGCGTCCGCGTCGCCGCCGCCGCCGCGGCGAAGGACGCCGTCCATCGCCTCCTGCGCCGCGTCGAGCCGCGTGCGGAGCGCCGTGGTCTCGCGCTTCAGACGGTCGGACGCCTCGGCGATCTTCAGGGGGTCCTCCTTCAGCGGCGCCAGGAACGGGGACTGCTGGAGGAGGAGCTTCTCCTTCGAGCGGAGCGACGCGACCGCCTCGTCGATCTCCTTCGCCTCCGCCTCCAGCCGCTCGGGCGTCGGGAGCGAGTGGATCACGGCGGCGTACTCGCGCCGCTCCTGCGCCACGGCGCGGTACTGCTTCGCGTCGGAGAGGACGACTTCCAGCGCCCGCCCGGCCAGGAAGGGATTCACCCGGATCTCGATCTGGTCGATCTCGGAGCTGAGGGTGCGGATGTTCTCCTCGGAGAGCTTCACCTGCGCCTCGGAGAGCACCCGCGCCCGCTCGGTGCTCTGGCCGAACGCGCGGCTCACGACGAGGCCCATCACCGCGCCGAGCGCCATGGCGCCGGCGGCCAGCGCGAGCTGCTTCGTCACGCCGTACGTGACGCCCGCGGCGACGGCGGCGAGGAGGATCGTGATTCCCGCCGTGACGAATCCCGAAACGGGCCGCGAGCCGGCGAGGCGCTCCCGCTCGTCCTCGGCCGCCTTCTGGTGGCGGGCGCGCTGCGAGCGGAGCATCGCGAGCCGGACGAGGTCGGCCTCCACCTCCTCGGGCGCGTTCGCCAAATAGGTCAGGTTGTGCGCCACGCGGCGGTCGAGCTCCTCCACCGAGTTCCGCGCGCGCCGGGCGTTCACCAGCTCGGCGCCGACGGCGGGGGCGCGCTTCAGGAACTTACGCTGCTCCTCGCGTAGGGAGATCCAGGCGTCGAGGTCGGCCAGCAGCTGTTCCTTGCCGGCCAGATCGGCCCGCAGATCGAGGAGGCGCGTGTCGAGCTCGTCGCGCTCCTTCTGCTTGGAGACGACCTCGCGAAGCGTCACCTCGGCGCGCGAGCGGCGGGAGCGAAGCTCCTCGAGGCGGGCCTGGCGCGATTCGATGGACCGGTTCACGCGCTTCCGGGCGCGGGGATCGAACGGGTGTTCCTTCGTCAACTGGTCGAGGCGCGTGAGGAGCGCGTCCTGGATCTGCTGGTAATCGGCCTCCACCGCGCCCGACACGAGATGCCGGAGCTCCGGCGAGACCTCGGTCTCCAGCGCGTTCTCGTGCACGAAGACCGACTCGCGGAAGAGACGGGGGTCGGTGAAGCCGAACCAGCCGCGGAGGAGCTCCTCGTACCGCTCCAGCTCGCTGCTCCGGCCGCGCGGATTCGCCACGCCGCGAAAGACGACCTCCGCCGTCTCGTCGCCCGACGGCGCGAGCCGCGCCACTTCCACGTCGTGCGTGTCGAACCGGCGGGAGACGCGATAGCGCTCGTTCGCCCCGCGGAACGTGACCGACGCCGCGTGCTTCGCGCCGTTCCAAGGCCGCGACAGGGCCTCCGCCTCGTGGGACGCGAAGCCGAAGAGCGTCGCGACCACCGCCTGCGCGAAGGACGACTTCCCCGACTCGTTCGGGCCGATGATCAGGTTCAGCCGCTTCGGCTCGAAGATCGCCTCGTACTGGGCGAGGGGGCCGAAGCCCTCGATGACGACGCGCTCAAGACGCATGGCGGGGATTCTGGAACTCGGCGAGGCCGATCCGGAGGGCGAGGCTCGCGGTCTCGCGCGCGGTCTGGTCGGGCGCGCTCTCGATCCGCTCGATCATGTTCCGCACGAAGACGCCGCGCACGGTCGCCTCGTCGCGATAGTGCTCGAGAAGGCGCGCGTTCACCACGTACGTGCGGTCGTCCAGTTCCAGGTGGAAGAAGCGCGGGGCGAGGCGCCGCTCCAGCCGCTCGGTGTCGAACACGAAGCCCGAGGGGCCGTCGAGGCGAAGCCGAACCAGGTCGCGCTCGCCGGCGAACGCCAGGATGCGCCGCTCCAGCGCCGCTTCGTCCTCCAGCTCGCTCGCGTTGAAGTCCACGATGGCCTGCGTCAGGGTGCGCGCGTTCCAGGGCGTCCGCTCGATGGAGATGGCCTCGCGTCCGAGCGTGGTCGTGACCAGGTAGCGGGGTCCGTCCTCTCCGAACTTCTTCCCTTCGAGCGTCCCCGGGTAGACGGCCACGGAGCCGCCCTCCCGGACCTCGGAGTAGTTGTGATAGTGGCCGAGCGCCAGGTAATGGAGTCCCGACGCGGCGATCTCGGTCCGCGAGATCGGAAGGTCGTTGCTCCGCCGCTTCCAGGTCGGGCTCTCCTCCAGCGCCGCGTGGAGCACCCCGACGTGATAGTCGGCCAGGCCCGACGGGCGGAACTCTCCCAGCGGCCGCTCGGAAACGGCCGAATCATAGGAGATCCCGTACGTCTGCACCGACTCGCCGCGGGCCGTGATGCGCGGGCCCTGCTCCAGCGTCGGCGAGAGGAAGAGGTGAACATTGTTCGGAAGGCGAAGCCGGCGGTAGACCGAGCGGCGGTAGGAGGGAGCGTCGTGCGTCCCCGGGGCGATCAGGACCGGGAGCCCCGCCCGCTCGAGGCGCTCGAACGCCGACTCCACCTGCACGATCAGGCCCTCGTCGGGATCGTGCGTGTCGAACAGGTCGCCCGCGATGACGACGAAGTCGACCGGCTTCCCCTCGCCGGCCGCGTACTCCACGGCGCGGAGGAAGGCGTTCAGGAAATCGCGGGTCCGTTCCTCGGCGCGCTCCCCCAGCGAGGGGAAGGAGGCCCCGAGGTGCAGATCCGCGAGATGGAGGAATCGAACGCTCATCGTTTCCTTCCGGGTTTCGTTCCGGTCGTTCGTTTCGTCGCCGGGCCGCGCCGGCGCAGCCGCCGCAAGTCCCGGAGCGCCTCCCGATGCGCCTGGAAGGCGATCGGACTCGGGAGCCGGTCGAGGGGAAAGTAGCCCACCTCGCTCGCGTCGTCGCCCGCTTCCAACCGCCCGCCGGTCGCCCGGGCGTGGTACAGGATCAGGACCGCACGGGTCCGCGGATCGTCCCGCCCCGCGTAAACGCCGAAGAGCCCCGTGATCCGCACGCGGAGGCCCGTTTCCTCCATGGCCTCGCGCACCGCGGTCGTCTCGGGGTGCTCCCCGTATTCCATGAAGCCCGCCGGAATGCCCCAGCAGTCGAGCCGGGGCTCGTGCGCCCGGCGCGCCAGGAGGATCGAGCCGTTCCGCTCGATCACCACGCCGCACGCCGGGACCGGATTCCGGTAGGCGATGAATCCGCACTTGGGACAGCCGCGCCGCTCCACCCCGTGCTCCACGATCCCCCGCGTGCGGGTCCCGCATAGAGGGCAGAAGCGCGCCTCGGGGCGCGTCACGACGACCTTCTTCCGTCCTTGCCCTTCCGGCCGTCGCTTCATAGGCTCCGTCGGGTCGTCCGTCCCTGGTTCGGGCGGGGGTGGTCTCCCGTCCTATCTGCCATCGGCTTCAAAGGTTGGTTCCTCCAGTGAAAAGAACGAAGGCCCCCAAGGGGGCTCCGAAGAAGGTCCGGAGCGAGCCGAAACGCTACCCCCCGGTCCCCGACGTGGGGCCCCTGATCGGCGCCCACATGAGCGTCGCCGGAGGCCCCGTGACGGGCATCGAGCGCGCCCTGGCGGTCCGGGCCCGAACGCTCCAGATCTTCACGAAGAACGCGAATCAGTGGAAGGCGAAGCCCATCTCGGAAGAGGAGGCGGCCGCCTTTCGCGACGCCTGGGCCGCGAGCGGCCTCGCCCCGGTCGTGGCCCACGATTCATACCTCATCAACCTCGCCACGCCCAACCCCGAGTTGCGCCGCCAGTCGGTCGTGGCGCTGGCCGACGAGCTGACCCGCTGCGAGCAGCTCGGCGTCGCCTTCCTGGTGGCGCATCCCGGGGCCCATGTGGGAAGCGGGGTGCTGGAGGGATGCGACCGGGTCGCCGCGTCCATCGACGAGGCGCGCGCCATCGCGCCGGCCCCCTCCGTGATCCTCCTCCTCGAGACGGTGGCGGGCCAGGGAACGACCCTGGGCCGGAAATTCGAGGAGCTGGCGCGGATGCGAAGCGGAGTCCAGCGACGCGACCTGGTCCAGTTCTGTCTCGACACCTGCCACGTCCACGCCGCCGGGTACGACATCGCGACCGCCGACGGGTACGAGGAGACGATGCGCGAGTTCGACGCCATCCTGGGGCTGGAGACGCTTCGCGCGATCCACGTGAACGACTCGAAGAACGAGCGCGGGAGCCATGTGGATCGGCACGAGCACATCGGGAAGGGGAGGATCGGCGCGGAGGCGTTCGGCAGGATCCTCCGCGACCCGCGCCTCATGGCGGTGCCGAAGATCCTGGAAACGCCGAAGGGCGCCGACGGCGTCGTGATGGACCGGCGGAATCTGACGCTCCTGCGCCGACTGGCGGAGGAGCCGGACGCGACGGGCTGACGTCTAGTAGCCCTTGTCCTCTTCCTCTTCCTCTTCGTCCGCCTCGCCGTCCGCGGTCGCGTCCTCGAGCCCGCGCTCCTCCTCGTACTCCAGCAGGAAGTATTCGCGGAAGGGATCGACCAGGTCGTTGAACGCCTTGTGAGGGCTCGCGACTCCGTACTCTCGCAGCTTCTCGCAGATTTCCCCGATCAGCGTGTCCATCCTCGCGGAGAGGTTGGTCTCGGCGATCAGCCGTTCGACGATTTCCTTGTCCTGGTCGTTCGGGCTCATGGAGTCGCTCCTTTGAGGTGGGTTCGCGGGGCCGGCGGGCCGACCCGGGAGCCGCACCTATTATACCAAAACCCCATAAAACAGCGCCGGGTCCGCGGCAAGGCCGCGGAGCCCGGCGAGATACGGCGGCGCCCGTCCGTAGGGGGCCGGCGCGGGGCCTACCGCATCGTTTCCTCCACGGCACGCCGCGGGGTGGGATCGAGCGACGGACCGTACCCCAGTCGGAGCAAAAGCTGGGGGTAGCCCGCGATCCCGATCAGTTGCCGGAATCGCGGACGTAGTGTCGGAACCTCGATCGGCTGATTCAGATACGAGGCCGACACCCCGGCGCCCTGCGCGCGTAGAAGTACGCGGGCGAGCGCCATGCCCGCCACGAGCCAATGGCGGGGCGTATCGCCGGCGGTCCAAATCGTGGTCAGGGCCGGCGAACCTTCCGCAAGGGCGCGATCGGTAGCCGCGCGGCCCCTGCCGATGTCGAACGTCCGCACCACGAGTGAAAGTGCGGGCGTCGCGATGGAATCGAGCACCAGGCTGACGCCGAGAGCGGTGCCCGGAATGCCGTCACGCGTGCGGTGCCGCGCCGGGTGAATCCAGGCGGCGAGCTCGCGGCGGAACGAGGGGTCGCGAAGTTGCGTGCGATCCCCTTCCGCGATCAAGGTCGCGATGGCGTCCTTCGGGGGCGCGTCCTGCGTGACGACGAGGTGAGCTCCGGCGATCTCGGCCTCCTCGGCCAACGCGGCCAGGAGGTCGCCGGGCAAGGGCCGCGATTCGAACGAAAGCCGATTCGTTCGGCGGCCGAGAATCGCGCGGAAGAGCCGCCGGTCGGCGTCCGTGGTGCGATGAACGCCGGCGATCTCGACGCGCGCGAGGAAATCGGGATCTTTCGGATCCGGGAGGAAGTCCACCTTCTCGCGATAGCCGAAGTGGCGAAGCGCGAGCGTCAGGTTTTGGATCGCGGCGCCGCACGAGATCGTGAGCGCGCGATCCTCGGGATCGACCACCGGGAGCGCCCGCGTGCGATCGGCGTAGACGTCCACGTGATCGCCGACGATCCGGAAGAGCCACGGCTGCGTGTTGTGGCCCGACGGGGCGAGCACCGCGTACTGGAGCAGGAAGCGGAGCTTCGACGCCGACGGTCCGATCGAGGGGAAATCCTCCTCGCGGACGCGCCATGGATCGGCGCCGACGGTCGGCTCGTGAACGTACGTCGTCTCGGCCACTGGATGCTCCCGTTCAGGTGTTGGGGCCCTGCCGCCCGAGGCGGCTCCGGGCGTTCGTTCCAGAGTTGCAAGGCTCGTGCCCCTCCGGCGCGGCGATGGCGGCCGCGTATCTGTTGCGAGGAAACGGGTTGGGCGCACCGCCATGGCGCCGATTCGGGCGCCGGCGAAGGGGCGTCCTGACAGGATGGCGGTGGAAGGCCCGGATTGGCAGGCGACCGCGGCTTGCTTGACATCGCGCCGGGCGAAAGGGACGATGCCCGGCCGTGACCCCCGACCAGCCTCCAGCGACGCCTCCGGATCCGCCACAGGCGCCTCCGGGCGCGCCGGTCGCGGGCGCCGGGACCGCCGGGACCGCCGCGCCGAAACCGATGAGCGTCGCGCGCGCCGCGGGCGTGATCTCCGCGGCGACCTTCCTCAGCCGCATCATGGGGCTCGTCCGCGAGCAGGTCTTCGCGTCGCAGTTCGGCGCGGGCTTCGCGGTGGACGCCTTCCAGGTGGCGTTCCGCGTGCCGAACCTCCTCCGCGACCTCTTCGCCGAGGGGGCGATGAGCGCGGCGTTCGTCCCGACCCTCACGAAGGCGCAGCAGGAGAGGGGCCCCGAAGCGGCGATGCGGCTCGCCAACCTCGTGGTCAATTTCCTCCTCGTCGTCCTCTCGGGACTCAGCCTGATCGGTATCGTCGCCGCGCCCTGGATCGTCGGCGCGCTCGCCCCCGGCTTCGGCGAGATCCCCGGGAAGCTGGCGCTCACGACGCTCATGACCCAGATCATGACGCCCTTCCTCCTCCTCGTGTCGCTGGCCGCGGCGGTGATGGGGATCCTGAACACGCGCCGCCGTTTCTTCATTCCGGCCGTGGCGCCGGTCTTCTTCAACCTCGGCCTGATCGTCGCGGGATTCGCGATCGCGCCCCTCATGCCGCGCGTCGGGCTCGAGCCGATCGTGGGGATGGCGTTGGGCGCGCTCCTGGGCGGGCTGGGCCAGCTGGCGATCCAGCTGCCGCAGCTCTCCGAGACCGGATTCCGCTGGAAGCCGATCCTCTCCTTCACCGACCCGGGCGTGCTGCGCGTCGTGTCGCTCATGGCGCCCGCCTCGCTCGGGATCGCCGCCGCGCAGGTGAACGTCTTCACCAGCACCTTCCTCGCTTCGACGCTGGTGGAGGGAAGCGTCTCGTGGCTGAACTACGCCTACCGCCTGATGCAGCTCCCGATCGGGCTCTTCGGCGTGGCGGTCGCCACCGTGACCCTGGCGGAGGTCTCGCGGCACGCGGCCGAGCGGAACATGGCGGACCTGAAGCAGACCCTCCGTCTCTCGCTCCGGCTCGTTCTCTTCCTCACCATACCGGCGACCCTCGTCCTGATCGCGATGGCCGGGCCGATCGTCTCGGTTCTCTACGAGCACGGGAAGTTCACCGCGGCGGATACGGCGCAGACGGCGCGCGCGCTCTGGGCCTACGCCGTCGGACTCGCGGCCTTCTCGGCGGTGCGCGTCATGGTTCCCGCCTTCTACTCGCTCGACATGGCGCGCGTGCCTGTGACGATCTCGATGATCACGATCGGGGTGACGGTCGGCTTGTACTTCGCGCTCATGGGGCCGCTCCAGCACGCGGGCCTCGCGCTCGCGACTTCGATCGGCTCGGTCTTGAACTTCGGGCTCCTCTTCTTCGCCCTGCGGCGCAAGGTGGGCGCGATCGGGGCGGGAGCGCTGGCCGCGGCGGCGGCGCGCATCACGTTCGCCGCGACCCTGGCGGCCGGCGCGGGGTGGGCCGCGGCGGAGGGGCTCTCGCGCATCCACCCTTCGGCGTCGCTCCCGTGGCGGATCCTCCTGGTCGCCGCGGGACTCGGCGCGGCGGGCGTGGTCTACGCGGCGGCGTGCGCGCTCCTCCGGGTGGAGGAAATCCGCGCGGTCACGGACACGGCGAAGCGGCTCTTCGGGAGGGGACGAGGATGACGAGACTCTGGACGGCGATCGGAATGCTCCTCGCGGTTGGAGCGGCGGGAGCGGGGGCGCTTCTCGCGCTCGGGGCGCCCGGCGCGCGGGCGGCGACCGTCATGGTGATCGAGGACTTCGCGCCGATGCGGATGGTGCCGTCGTCGCGCGCGCCGCGGAAGGCCTACGCGCCGCTCGGGCTCCTGCTCGAGACGCGGCGCTCGTCGCGGGACGGCCGGATGTTCGAGGCGACCAACGGCGAGGATCATCCCTTCGAGAGCCCGGCGTGGCTCCACTACTGGATGTTCCCCTCGAGCGTCCTGGCCGAGCCGGGCGAGACGCGGGTGGAACTCGATCTTCTCCTTCTGAGGGGCGGCGACGTCTCGGCGCCCGGCGTGATGGTGCCCCTCGCCGGCCGCCGGTACTCGGTGGCTGAGTATCTGGCGGACTCCTCGGCGCTCTTCGAGGTCCACTATGTCGCGGCGGGCGAGCCGAACGACCGAAGCCCCTGGGGCGGCAGGGCGGTCATTCCGCCCCCACCCGACGCGCCCTATCAGCCGCCGGCGAACCCGGAGCGGATGCGGGCGCTGCGGGCTTCAAAGCACTACGGCCTCGCCGTCACGCTGGCCTCGGAAAAGACGATCGCGCGCGTGCAGGAGCGGGTGGCCGCGGCGCGGGTCCTCGTGAAGGAGCCGCGCTGCCGGGACTACGACTACGTCGAGACGGAAGTGCTGACCGTCGTCGAGCGGAAGCGTACGATTGGGGAGCGGGGCGGGACCGTGTTCGTCCCGATTCCCGAGGAGGATCTCACCACGACGTCCAGCGCGGCCGGAGTCCTCTGGACCCGGATCGTCTACGTGGCGGACGTCCATTTCGAGGACGGAACGTCCGAGACGGTGGCCCGAAGGCTCCTCGTGACCTGGCCGCTCTGCCCCGAGGAGGCGCGATGACGACCGATACCTTCCGAAAGCTCTTCACCTACGACGCGTGGGGCAATCGCGCCATGCTCGAGTCGCTCCGCCTCTCCACGCAGGCGCCGACGTCGCGCGCGTGCGCCATCACCGCGCACCTGATCGGCGCGGGCCGCGTCTGGCTCGACCGCCTGCAGGGGCGCGTCCCGTCGGGCGAAGTCTGGCCGTCGCTTTCGCTCGACGAATGCGACGCCGGGTTCCGGGACCTGGACGCCGCCTGGTCGGAGTACCTGGGGGGCCTCACGGCCGCCGATCTCGACCGAGAGGTCACCTACACGAACTCGAAGGGCGAGCCGTGGACCAGCACGATTCGCGAGATCCTCATGCACGTGGTCCTGCACGGCACCTACCACCGCGGGCAGATCGCGATGCTGGTCCGCCAGTCGGGCCACGCTCCGGCCTACACCGACTTCATCGAGGCGACCCGGCGCGGACTCGTCTCGTGAGGGAGGCGTGACGCCCCTCGTCTGCCTCGATGTGGACGGGACCCTCACCGACGGCGCCAGCGGCCCGGCGCTGCCGGGCGCGGTGGAGGCGGTCCGCGCGCTCCGCGCGCGGTGGCCGGTCCGGCTCGTCACGAACACGACCAGCGTCCCCTTCGCGGGGCTGGCCGCGCATCTCGGCGCTCTCGGCCTCCTCGACCGGGAGGAGCATCTCTTCACGCCGGTGATGGCCGCGCGCCGCGTCCTCCCCGAGCGGGGCCACGACCGCGGCATCCTGATCGCCGACCCGGGCCAGCGCGAGGACTACGCCTGGTTCCGCGACGATCCCGCCGGCCCGGCGGTCGTGCTCGCGACCGAAGCGCACGGCTGGCGCGTCGGCGACTTCCAGCCGGCCTTTCGCCGGCTCCTCGAGGGCGCCGCCTTCTACACGCTGACCCGGAACCGCTACTACCGCGTGGCGGGCGAGTTCCGGCTCGATCTCGGAGGCCCGGCGGCGCTCCTCGCCTACTGCGGCGGCGTGGAGCCCGAGACGCTGGGGAAGCCCTCGGCCCTCATGTACGACGCCATCGCGCGCGCCGCCGGCACGGCGCGCGAGGAGATCGTGATGGTCGGAGACGACGCCGAGGTGGACGTCGCCGCGTCGGTCGCGCTCGGGATGCGGGGGGTCTTGGTGAAGACCGGGAAGTACCGCGAGGGGGACGAAGCGAAGGCGCGGCCGGCGCCGAGCGGCGTGATCGCGCGGATCGACTCGCTCGCGGGGTGGATCGAGACGCATTGAGGCATCGCGGCCGCCGGGCCGCACGGGAGGGCCGGGCCATGCTCCTCGCGATGATCGTTCTGAAGCTCCTCGTCCAGTCGCTGGGCCTCCTGGAGTACGGCTACTTCCGCGACGAACTCTACTATCTCGCCTGCGCCCGCCATCCGGCGTGGGGGTATCCGGACCAGCCCCCCTTCTCCATCGCCGTGCTGGCGCTCGTCCGGGCACTCTTCGGCGAATCGCTTCCCGTCGTGCGGGCGGTCCCGATGCTCCTC
>DATIQI010000406.1:0-8521 GCA_035470985.1 Acidobacteriota bacterium | reverse complement strand
GTTCGTCCTCCGCCCCCACGGTCACGTCGGCGACGTCGGAGAGCCGGACGGTCTGGTCGGCTTCCTGCTTCACGATGATGGCGCCGAATTCCTGGGCCGTGACGAGATCGCCGCGCGTGCGGACCGAGAACTCGCGCTGCTCACCCTCCACGCGTCCGGCGGGAATCTCCGCGTTCTCCCGCTGGACCGCCTGCTCGATGTCCTGCGTGGTGATGCCGTGCGCCGCCATCCGCTGCGGGTCGAGCCAGACACGCATGGCGTAGCGCCGCTCGCCGCCGATGAAGACCCCGCCGATTCCGGGTAGCCGCTGGATCCGCTCCTTCAGCACCCGGTCGGCCACGTCGGTCAGCTCCAGCCCCGAGTGCCGCTCGCTCGAGAGCGCCACCCACATGACCGGCTGCGCGTTCGTGTCCACCTTCTCGACGACTGGATCCTCCGCCTCGCGCGGCAGGAGGCCCCGGACGCGCGACACACGGTCGCGCACGTCGTTCGTGGCCGCCTCGATGTTCCGGTTCAGCTCGAATTCGATCGTGATGATGGAGCCCTGCTCCTGGCTCGAGGAGGTCATCGTCTTCACGCCCTCGAGAGTCGCCATCTCCTCCTCGAGGATGTCGGTGATCTCCGTCTCGATCACGCTCGGGCTGGCGCCGCGGTAAAACGTGGTGATCGAGACGATGGGCGGATCGATGTCCGGATATTCGCGAACCGGGAGCCGCACGAACGAGATCACCCCGAAGAGGACGATCGCGAGGCTCATCACCGTCGCGAAGACGGGACGCCGGATGGAGACGTCGCTCAGCTTCATTTCTTCTCTCCGCTCTTCGATTCGCCCTTCGATTCGGCCGCCCCGCCGCCCGCCGCGGGCGCCCCGCCGCCGGCTGCTCCGGGCGCTCCGGGCGCGCCGCCGGCGCCCGACTCGATCGGAATGACCTTGGCGCCCGGGAAGAGCTTCTGGTGGCCCGCGGTGACGATGCGCGCGCCGGCCGTCAGGCCGCTCAGGACCTCCACGACGTTCTGCTGGCGCGTGCCGAGCGTCAGCGCCGTCCGCTCCACGGAGCTGTCCGGCTTCACGACATAGACGAGCGTCTGACCGCCCTCGGAGAAGACCGCTTCGCTCGGTACGGTCATGGCCTGGGCGCGCTGGCTCAGGATCACCGAGACGTCGGCCGACATGCCGGGACGGAACCGTCCGCCCGGATTCGGCACGCGCGCGATGATGTCCGCGGCGCGCGTCGCCTCGTTCAGCACGGGATTCACGACGTCGATCCGGCCCTGGACGGCGTGGCCCGGAAACGCCGCTGTGGAGACGAAGACTTGGCGGCCGCGCTGCAGCGACCCGAGGTAGCGCTCGGGCGCGGAGAAGGTCACCTTGATCTCCCGAACGTAGGCGAGGTCGGTGATCACGCTTCCCGCCCGGAGGTAGGCGCCGGGGCTCACGCGCTTCGAGCCGGCGAGGCCCGCGAACGGAGCCGTCACGCGCGTCTTCTTCAGCCGCTCCTGCGCCAGCGTCAGGTTCGCTTCGGCCACCTTCAGCGCCGCGGCCGCGTCGTCGAGGTCCTGCGGCGCGGCGGCCCGCTCGTCGAAGAGCGCCTTCACGCGCTCGTACGTCACGCGGCTCTGGTCGCGGAGCGCTTCCGCCCGGTGCGTCTCGGCCTTCGCGGTCTCGTCGTCGAGCTGCGCGATCAGGCCCCCGACCCCGATGGGCTGGCCCTCGCGGAACGGCAGCGCCTCGACCACCGCGTCGATCTCGGAGACGACCGTGATGGCCTCGCCGGCCTCGATGGTGCCGACGGCCTCGAAGCGGTCGGACACGGCCTGGATCTTCACAGCCGCGGTCTCCACCGGCATCGGCGGCATCGAGAAGCCTCCGCCGGCCTTCCCTTGGCATCCCGCGGCGGCGAGCGAGGCGGCGGCGAGCAGCGTGAGCGCGCGGACGCGGCCGCGCGGGAATTCGAAACGCGTCATGGCGTGGTCTTCCCCGTTGAAGTGGTGCCGCCGAGGTCGTGGCTCGAGGTGAGCCACCGCAATTGGGCGACGGCCTTGGCGGTGCGAACGAGCGCCTGCGAATACCGCTGTTGCGACGACGCGACGTCGGCGCCCAAGCGGACGAGATCGAACGAGGTGGTGCGTCCGTAGCCGTACTCCAGGAGTCCGACGCGCGCCTGTTCCAGCGACGCGTCCACGCCCTCCGTGGCGGCCTCGAGCCGCTTCACGCTGTGGACCAGCTCCCGGTGCGCGGCGCGGACCTGCTCTTCCAGCGACCGGCGCTCGGCGAGGAGGCGCTGCTCGGCCTGCTCCAGCTCCCCCTTCGTGCGCTGGTGCTCGCCGCGCCCGGAGCGGAATCCGAGCGGAACGGTCACGCGCGCGCCGATCGTCCAGGTGGGGAAGTCGCGATCGAGCGCCTGGGACACGGCGTCGCCCCGTCCGCCCGTGATGGAGGTGCGCAATGTGTCCGCGCCGAACACGACGTCGCGGGCCGCGCCGCTCAGGCCCACGCCGCCGATCGAACCGAAGAGGTCGAGCTGGGGATACGAATTCCAGCGCGCGCTCTGCGCGCGGGCGCGCGCGGACGCGACGTCCCGCTCGGCCGCGGCGAGCGCGTGGTTGTGCTCCAGGGCCCGGACGACGACCGAGTCCTCGGACTCGACGGTGAACTCGCGCGGCGGCGCGTCCACGGGCTTGTAGCGGGCGACGCCCGACGAGGGGCGCCGACCCATCAGGGAGCCGAGCCGGTCGGAGCGCGCGTCGTACTGCTCCTCGCGGTCGAGGAGCGCCTGCTCCTGCTCCGAGAGGAAGACGCGCGCGTTCGCGACGACGCTCGGCCCGACGATTCCCGCCCGGCCGCGCTTCTGCGCCTGGTCGAGGAAGGAGGCCGCCTGGTCGCGGATGACCCGCTGCACGGCGAGGTCGCGCTCGGCGGCGTAGAGATCCCAGTACGCCTGCTCGACGTCGCTGCGCGTCCGCTGCACCTGTTCGTCGTAGCGCGCGCGGGCCGCTTCGTACGCGCGGACCGACGCGCTCCGCTCGCCCCACGCCCCGGGGCCGAACCCCTTCAGGAGCGGCTGGCGGAACTCCAGGGCGCCCGCGGCGTCGTACTGGGGGTTCAAGGCGGCGAACGAGGAGTTCGTCTCGAACTTCGCCGTCTGGAGCGAGGCGCTCAGCTCGGTGCCGATGGGGAGCGTGACGCGCGCCCCGGTGGACGCCGCCAGGGCCTTCGTCTCGAGCACGCTCGCGCCGCTGAACGGCGAGGAGGTCGGCGCGTCCTCCTCGGTGCGGGAGATCTCCGCGAAGAGCTCGGGATCGAACGCGCCCTTCTCGGCCCGCATGGCGCCGCGCGCCGCCAGCATGGCGCCGCGGGCCTCGCGCACGTCCGTCGCCTGGTCGAGCGCGGCGGTCACGGCCTCCGCGAGCGGCAGCGGCGCCCCCCCGATCTGGGAGAGCGCGATGGTGAGCGCGCTGTCGGGGTTCTCGGCGAGCAGGATGCCCCGCACCGCGGGCTCCACGCGCGCCGCCGGGGGTTCGCCCGCGGCGGGAGGATCGCCGGCGCCCGTCTGGGCCGACGCGGCCGCTGCGAGGAGCACGAGGAAGCCGGCCGCGTGCGCGATCGATCGCGCCGGCCGGGCTCCATGACGTCTGGGAATGTTCCGGGTCACGCCCCCTCCTGCGGCCCGCGAGCGGTCTGCGTTACCCCGCTTCGGCCGGGACCACGGTGATGGTGAGTCGCTCCGCACGGCGCACGACGTCGAGCGAAACCTCCGCTCCGACGGCGTCGCCGCCGAGATATCGCTGCAGGTCGTCGATTCCCCTCACGGGGCGGTCGCCGAACCCGACGAGCAAGTCGCCTTCCTGAACGCCGCCGCGCGCCGCCGGGCCGCCGGTCAGCAGTCCGGTCACCCGGACCGCCGACGCGAGGTCGAGCCGGTGGTACCGGGCGAGCCTCCGGCCGAGCGGAACCGTCTGGCCCGATAGGCCCAGTACGCTTCGCCGCACCCTTCCGTTCCGAATCAGTTCCGAAGCCACCCAGTGAGCCGTGTTGGCGGCGATCGCGAAGCAGATTCCCTGCGCGGGCAGAATGACGGCCGAGTTTACTCCGATTACGGCTCCTTGTGTGTCCACAAGTGGGCCCCCCGAATTACCGGGGTTCAGGGCCGCGTCGGTCTGGATCACGTTGTCGATCAGGCGTCCCGTTTGCGCCCGGAGGCTCCGCCCCAGCGCGCTGACGACGCCCGCCGTCACGGTCGTCTCGAGGCCGAAGGGATTTCCGACCGCCACCGCGATCTGGCCGACCCGGACCTTCTGCGAATCGCCGATGACCGCCGGCACGAGGTTCGGCGCCTGGATCCGGATGACCGCCAGGTCGGTGTCGGGATCGTCTCCGATCAGATCGGCGACCGCGCGGACACCGTCCTGCGTGAGGACCTCGATGCTCCGCGCCCCATGGACCACGTGGCTGTTCGTGACGATGAAGCCGTCCGGCGTGATGACGAACCCGGAGCCGCTTCCGGCCTGCGGCACTTCGCCGGCGCGGGTGCGACCGCGCCCCTTTCCCGCGGCGGGCCGCTCCACGTGGATCCAGACGACGGAGGGAGCGACGCGCTCGACCGCGCCGACCACCGCGCGGGAATAGGCGTCGAGCCAGTCGGGCGGATCGCCGGAGTCGGCGACTTCGGCGGCGGCGAGGTTCTGTTCGGCTCGTGCGCGCACGTTCTTCTGATGCGCGAAGCGCGCGATCGGTGCGCCGGCG
Organism: Acidobacteriota bacterium; assembly: GCA_035470985.1. GTDB lineage: Bacteria > Eisenbacteria > RBG-16-71-46 > SZUA-252 > SZUA-252 > SZUA-252. The sequence goes on along the minus strand of DATIQI010000406.1, from coordinate 3,777 downwards.
GGCGGCGCGTCCCCCGTCCGTACGCGCATCGGTCTTCACCGCGACCCCGCTCTCCGCGTATCCTCCGGATTCATGAACGATCGAGACCGGAAGAAGGACCCGACCCGCGCGCCCGAGGACCTCCACGAGGCCGAATTCCTGCTCGACATGCCCGATCGGGGCCCCATCGTCGGCCGTGCCTGGAAACCGGGAGGGAACGCCGGCACGATCGGGCTCCTGCACGGATTGGGTGATCACGCGGGGCGGTACGGCCGGATCGTGGAAGCGCTGGCCGCGCGCGGGTTCTCGGTCGAGGCGCTCGACCTGCCGGGCCACGGCCGCTCGTACGGACCGCGCGGACACGTCCGGACGTGGTCCGACTTCTCCGAGGCCATGGACGCCTGGTGGGCGCGGCCGCGCGCGAACGGCGCCCGTCTCGACGCCATCGTCGGGCACAGCATGGGATCGCTCGTGGCGCTCGAGTTCGCGCTCCGCCACCCCGACCGGCTCCGGGCGCTGGTCCTCTCGGCCCCTCCGTTCGAGGTCGTGGTTCGCGCGACCATGCTGAAGGTCCGCATGGCGCAGGTCATCGTTCGCCTCTGGCCCGGCTTCACGCAACACACGCCGATCCTGCCGTCGATGCTCTCGCGCGATCCGGACGTGGTCCGCGCGCACAACGAGGATCCGCTCGTGCACTATCTGATGAGCGCGCGGCTCTTCTTCGAATTCACGCGCGCGACGCGCGACCTGAAGCGGAGGGCTCCCGAATTGCCGGTCCCCACCCTCCTGATCCACGGCACGGGCGACGTCGTCTCGAGCCATCGGGGCAGCGAGCGGTGGGTGCAGACGACCCCCGCCGGGCGCGCGGAACTCCGGCTCTATCCCGGGCTCTTCCACGAACTGCTGAACGAGCCGGAGGGCCCGGCGATCGCCGGCGAGATCGCCGACTGGCTCCGGATCACGCTCGCGTAAGGAGCCCGATCGCGGCGTCCCAGCCGCGCAGGAGCCGCCGGCGCTCGGCCGGCGCGAGGCGCGGGCGATAGCGGGTCACGCCGCGCGCCGGCGCCGGGACCGCGTCCCGGTCCCGCCAGATCCCCGCGCCGATCCCCGCCAGGAGCCCCGCGCCGAGTCCCGTGCTCTCGGTCACCGCCGGGCGCTCGATCGGCAGCCCCAGGAGATCGGCCTGGAATTGCATGAGGAACTCGTTCTCGGTCGCGCCGCCGTCCACGCGAAGCGTTCCGGAGCGGGCGCCGCTCTCCTTCCGCATCGCCTCCACCACGTCGCGCGTCTGGTAGGCGATCGACTCGAGGGCCGCGCGCGCCAGGTGCGCCCGCGTGGCGCCGCGCGTGAGGCCGCACCAGAGGCCGCGCGCCTCGGGCCGCCAGTGCGGCGCGCCCAGCCCGGCGAACGCCGGGACCAGATACGTTCCCGCCGTGTCCGGGACCGAGCGCGCGAGCGCCTCCGTCTCGGACGCGTCCCCGATGATCCCGAGGCCGTCGCGAAGCCATTGGATCGCGGCGCCGGCGATGAAGACGCTTCCCTCGAGCGCGTAGGCCGTCTGCCCGCGCGGCCCGCAGGCGACCGTCGTGAGGAGTCCGGCGCGCGACGCGACCGGCCGCGCCCCGGTATGGAGCATCAGAAAACAGCCGGTGCCGTACGTATTCTTCATCCCGCCCGCGCGCACGCACCCCTGGCCGAAAAGCGCGGCCTGCTGGTCCCCGGCCACGCCGAGGATCGGAATGCCGTCCCGCATGCCGGGAACGCCGCGCGTCGCGCCGAACGCGCCGGCCGAGGGACGCACTTCCGGGAGGAGCGCGGCGGGAACGCCGAACCGGCCGAGGAGCGCGGGGTCCCACGCCAAACGCCGCAGATGGAAGAGGAGCGTGCGGCTCGCGTTGGTCGGATCGGTCGCGTGCACCGCGCCGCCCGTCAGGTTCCAGAGGAGCCACGCGTCCACCGTCCCGAACGCGAGGGCGCCCGAGCGCGCGCGTTCGCGGGCGCGCGGGACGTGGCGGAGCAGCCACTCGAGCTTCGTGGCGGAGAAGTAGGGATCGAGACGGAGTCCGGTCGCGCGGCGGACCGCGGGCTCGGCGCCCGCGCGGCGAAGCGCCGCGCATCGCTCGGCCGTCCGCCGGTCCTGCCAGACGATCGCCCGCGCGACCGGCCGGCCCGTGCGTCGGTCCCAGAGGAGCGTCGTCTCCCTCTGGTTCGTGATCCCGATCGCCGCGATCGCGGCCTGCGATCGCGCGCCGTCGAGCCCGGCGCGGCGAAGCGCGGCGCGCACGGCGCGGAGCGTCGTCTCCCAGATCTCGACGCCGTCGTGCTCCACCCACCCCGGACGCGGGAAGTGTTGCGGCAGCTCCGCGTAGCCGCGCGCGACGACGCGCGCGCGACCGTCGAGGAGGAGCGCCGTCGTGCCCGTGGTCCCCTGATCCACCGCGAGGATCACCGTGGATCGCCGCTGCCCGTTTCGCCGCGCCGCCTTCATGCCGTTCCCTCCTCGATCGCCCGCTCCTCCGCGTCCAGGCCGCGCGCGAGGGAGTCGCGTTCCGCGCGCCGCCGCGCCTCGTCCCACCCGCGGAGCCGCGCCATCCATTCCGCCGCCGGAGCGGCCGCGGCCCGGAGCGCCCGGCCGTCGAGCCAGAGGCGCGTCCTCCGGACCAGCACGTCGTCGAGGCGCACCGCGCGCTCGGCCCGGACCGCGTAGACCACCTCGGCCTCCCGCAGCGTGAAGCCGCCCGGGAGATCGATCCGCGCGGGGTGGGCGCGCCGGAGCCCCTCGATCTCCCGCTCCCGGTCGAGCGCGAGGGCCGAATCGGCCGTCGCGCTCGGCGGAAGCCGCCGTCCCGCGAGCGCCGCGACGCGGTCCACCGCCTCCGCGGCGAGCCGGCGGTGGGTCGTGTACTTGCCTCCGACGATCGTGACGATCCCCTCTTCGACGAGGACCCGATGCTCCCGCGGATTCGAGGAGGGCGCGGCTCCCTCGCGCCCGCGCGCGAGCGGCCGCACCCCCGCGAAGGCGCGGACCGGCTTCCCCGCGTCGCGCAGCCCGGGGAGCGCCGCGCGCGCCTCCTCGAGCAGGTAGCGGATGTCCGCCGGCTCGGGGCCGATCGACTCCGGCTCGCGCGCGTCGTCCACGTCGGTCGTCCCGAGGAGCGTGTGGCTCCCCCACGGAAGCGCGAAGAAGACGCGCCCGTCCCGGCGCGCCGTCAAGAGGAGCGCGTGGCCCGTCCACGCGCCCTCGAGCACCACGTGCGTCCCGCGCGTGCGGCGGAGCATCGCCGGGGGGCGCGGCCGGGCGAGGGAGCGGACACGATCGGCCCACGGTCCGGCGGCGTTCACGATCCACCGCGCCTCCACCGCCTCCTCCACGCCGCGCTCCGTGTCGCGGAGCCGGGCGCGCCATCCGGCGCCGGCCCGCTCCAGCGCCGCGACGTCCGTGTACGTCCGGACCTCCGCGCCCGCGCGCTCGGCGGCGACGGCCGTCGCCACGCAGAGCAACGCGTCGTCCATCTGGGCGTCGTGAAACTCGAAGCCGCCGGTCAGTCCCTCCGCGCGAAGCCTCGGCTCCAGCACGAGCAGCTCGCCCGCGTCGAGGGCGCGATGCGCCGCCAGCGCGCCTCCGCCCGCCAGCGCCCCGTAGAGGGCGAGACCGAGCCGGAGCATCCAGGCGGGGCGCCCCGCGCCGCGATACGTCGGGAGGAGGAAGGTGACGGGGCGGACGAAAGCGGGCGCGAGGCGAAGGAGGAGCGCGCGTTCGCGGAGCGACTCGCGCACCAGGTGGATCCGCCCCTGCTC
>DATIQI010000405.1:0-9104 GCA_035470985.1 Acidobacteriota bacterium | reverse complement strand
TTTCCGATCGCGCGAACCAGGAGCGACGACGTGTTCGTGGCCAGAACGCAGGTCTCGGGGACCAGGCCCTCCAGCTCGCGGAAGAGCCCCTGCTTGATCCCGAGATCCTCCACCACCGCTTCGATGACCACGTCGGTCCGCCCGAGACCGTCGAGCGTGAGCGTCGGCTCGATTCGCGCCATCGACATCTCGCGCTCGGCTTTCGTCAGGCGCTTCCGGTCGACTTCCTTGTCGTACAGGGAGCGCGCGTGCGAGAGGGAGCGAAGCAGCGGCTCGGGCTTGATGTCGCGAAGCCGGACCCGGACGTCGCGCGCGGTGAGGAGGTAGGCGATCTCGCCGCCCATCGTGCCGGCGCCGAGCACCGCCGCGCGCGCGACGGGGCGCGCCGACGGCGTCGCGGGGTCGCGCTTCGCGGCCTCGCGGAGGAGGAAGATCCGGCGCAGGTGGATCGACTCCGGTGTGAAGAGGAGCTTCGCGACCGCCTTGCGCTCGGCCTTCAGCCCTTGCGGGATCGGCTTCCCCCACGTCGCGCCGAGAACGCGGAGGATCTCGAGCGGAGCGGGATAGTGCCCTCCCGTCTGCGCCATCGTCTTCTTCCGCGCTTCGCCCAGGACGTACGAGCGGAAGGGCGGCAGCGACTGGAGCACGCGCTGCAGGAAGGGCGGGCGGACGACGCGCGGCTTCCTTCCCGACAGGAGCGTCTCCACCCACGCGATCGCGCGCTCGGTGAAGCGCTCGTGCGGCAGGACGTCGTCCACGAGCCCGAGCCGGCGCGCGCGGCGCGGATCGAGCGCGCGGCCGGTGAGAAGGAGGTCGAGCGACGGAAGGAGCCCGATCCGTCTCGGGAGGCGCTGCGTGCCGCCGAAGCCGGGGAGAATTCCAAGCATCACCTCGGGAAGCGCGATGGAGACGCCGCGCGCGTCGGAGGCGACGCGGTAGTCGAACGCGAGGGCGAGCTCGGTGCCGCCTCCCATGCAGGGGCCGTTGATCGCGGCGACCAGGGGGAACGGCAGATCCCGGATCTCCTGGAAGATGCCCTGCGCTTCCTTCGCCTTCGCCTCGGCCTCCGCCGGGGACGCGAGGCGCTGGAACTCGTTCACGTCCGCGCCCGCGATGAATTGCCCTTCCTTGCCGCTCACGAAGAGGAGCGCCCGCGGCGCCACGGCGCCCTTCACCCGGAGCGCGGCCGCGACCGCCCGCAGCGACTCGAGCGCGCGGGCGTCGAGCAGGTTCACGCGGCGGTCGGGATCGTCGAAGGTGAGGATGAAGACTCCGGTCGGTCGGGCGTCGAGGCGGAACGGTCCGTAGCGGCCGGGACCGCCGGGCCCCTCCGGCGCGCGCGAGGCCGGAGACGGGCCGGAGGTCGGCGCGGCGGCATCCTTCGGCGCGAAGAGCTCGCGCTGTTCCGCGCTCACGCCGCCCGCTCCAGCACGAAGGCGGCGCCCTGGCCGCCGCCCACGCACAGCGTCGCGAGGCCGAGTGACACGTCGCGCCGCCGCATCTCGCGCAGCAGGGTCAGGACCAGGCGCGCTCCCGAGACGCCGACCGGGTGCCCGAGAGCGATCGCGCCGCCGTTCACGTTCAAGATGGAACGGTCGAGGTCGCCGACGGGGGCGTCGAGCCCGAGATTCTCCCGCGCGTAGGCCGCGGATCCCATGGCGATCTCGTTCGCGATCACCTGCGCGGCGAACGCCTCGTTCAGTTCGATGAGGCCGAGGTCGGAGAAGCGGACCCCCGCGCGCTGGAGCGCCACGGGCGTCGCGTGCGCGGGACCGAGCCCCATGTGCGCGGGATCGAGGCCGACGAAGGCGTAGCCGCGGATTCGGCCCGCCGGAAGGAGGCCGAGCGACCGGGCCTTCTCGGCCGACGCGACGAGAATCGCCGCCGCGCCGTCGGTGATGGGGCAGGCGTTCCCGGGCGTCACGGTCCCCGCACGGCCCCCGAAATAGGGACGGAGCTTCGCGAGCGCCTCGAGCGTCTGGCCCTTCCGCGGTCCCACGTCCTCCGCCACCACCGTTTCGTAGGGCGGCGAGAAGACCGGAACGATCTCCTCCGCGAGCCGTCCCGCCTCCATGGCGGCCGCGGCGCGCTTGTGGCTCGTGAGGGCGAAGTCGTCCTGCGCCTCGCGGGAAATCCCGAACTCGCGCGCCAGGACCTCCGCCGTCTCCCCCATGTTGAGGCCCGAGATCGGATCGGTCAGCCCCTCGACCAGCGCCACGCGGGGCGTGAGGTCGCGCGGGCGGACGGTCGCGAACGCGGCGGCGCGCTGGAGCGGCGTCTTCGCGCGCATGGCGCGCTCGAAGACGCGCGTCATGCCGTGGCTCACGTAGAGCGGGATCGTGCTCATCGACTCCGTGCCGCCCGCGACGACCAGGTCCGCCTGGCCCGAGGCGACCCGCTCGTACGCCTGCGCGATCGCCTCCATGCCGGAGGCGCAGTTGCGGTGGACCGTGACGGCGGGAACGTGCTTCGGGATGCCGGCGAGAAGGGCGACGACGCGGGCGATGTTCTGGGAGTCGGAGGGGCCCGCGACGTTCCCGATGATGACGTCGTCCACGTCGTGGGGCTCGATGCCGTGGCGTGCGAGAAGCTCGGAAACGGCGACGCGCCCCAGCTCGCGGGCGGGAACGCGCGCCAGCGCGGTCCCCGCTTTGGCGAACGGGGTGCGGAAGCCGTCCAAGAGTACGACGTCGCGCATCGTGGTCGTTTCGCCTGAAGTCGTGATCGGGATTGCGATTGGCCTAGACGGGCGGAGTGTGTCACAGTGAATCGAGGAGGTCAACGAATGGACGTTCGTACGGCGCCGGATATTTTACGTTATGCCGCCCAGACCCACCGGAAGCCCGACGCGTTCTTAATACGCCGGGAGGGCCGGTGGGAGCCCGTTTCCATCGACGAGGCCGTCCGAAAGGTCGCGTCCATGGCGCGCCACCTCCGTTCCGCGGGCGTGGCGGCCGGCGACCGCGTAGTCATCCTCTCCGAGAGCCGCCTCGAGTGGGGGCTGGCCGACCTGGCCGTCCTCTCCATCGGCGGCGTCTCCGTCCCGATCTATCCCACGCTCCCCGCCGGACAGATCGAGCCCCTCCTGCTCGATTCGGGCGCCGTGGCCGCGTTCGCCTCGAACGCGACCCAAAGGGCCAAGATCGAGGAGGCGACGCGCCTCGCGGGCACGATCCGCTGGCTCCACACGTTCGACGAGGATCCATGGCCCGACCCCGCGCCCGGGGCGCTCGATCCCTCCGTACCGCTCCAGCCCGATCAGCTCGCCACGATCATCTACACCTCGGGAACGACCGGCGAGCCGAAGGGCGTCATGCTGACGCACGGAAACGTCGTCTCGGAGGTCCTGCTGGCGCTCCAGGCGATGCAGCTCAGGCCCGACGACACGTACCTCTCGTTCCTCCCTCTGAGCCACATCTTCGAGCGCTGCAGCGGCTACTACACGATGCTCTACGCGGGCACCACCATCGCCTACGCCGAGTCGTTCGAGCGGATCGCGGCGAATCTGAAGGAGGTTCGGCCGACGATCGTCCTGTCGGTGCCCCGCCTCTACGAGAAGATCCTGGCGGGCGCGGACGAGAAGGCGCGAAAGGCCGGATTTCCCTCCGGGCCGATCTGGCTCTGGGCACGGCGCCTCGCCATCGAGTGGGCCGCGGCGCGCTCCGAGGGGCGGCCGGTCTCACCGTGGCTCTCCTTGCAGCACGCGCTCGCGGGGCGCCTGGTCTATCGGAAGCTGGTCGCGGGCCTGGGCGGCCGATCGCGGATGCTGGTCTCGGGCGGCGCCGCGCTCCACCGCGAGACCGCCCTCTTCTTCTACGGCTGCGGGTTGCCGATCTTCGAAGGCTACGGGCTGACCGAGACGTCGTCGGCCGTCTCCGTGAACACGTTCGCCAAGCACCGGGTCGGGACCGTGGGGCCGCTCTTCCGCGGCGTCGAGACACGAGTCGCCGAGGACGGCGAGCTGAGCGTGCGCGGGCCGGTCGTGATGAAGGGATATTGGCGGAAACCCGAAGCCACGGCCGCGGTTCTAAGGGATGGATGGTTCGCGACCGGCGACATCGGCGAAGTGGACGCGGACGGGTTCTTGAAGATCACCGACCGGAAGAAGGACGTCCTGATCACCTCGGGCGGCAAGAAGGTGGCGCCGCAGCCGATCGAAGCCGCGCTGAAGGCGTCTCCGAGGATCGCGGAGGCCCTGCTGGTGGGCGACGCCGAGAAATTCGTGGCCGCTCTAATCGTCCCCGGCCCCGAGACCACGCGCGAGCAGGTGGAGGCCGAGATCGCGCGGGTGAACGCGGGACTCGCCCAGTTCGAGCAGATCCGGAAATTCGAGATGATCCCCGACGACCTCACGATCGAGAGCGGCATGATGACACCGTCCCTGAAACTGAAGCGAAAGGCCGTGATCGAACGGCATCGGGCGGTCGTGGCCAAGATGTACCGGGAGGGCGGCTAGCCTGACTCTTCGAGAGCGTCCTCCTCGCACCCTCGCGCTGCCCCTCCTCGCGACGCTCGGAATCGTGATCGGCACGATGCTCATGGCCGGCGGCTGCGCTTCGGGCCGCGGCGCGGCGGGCGCCGGGTCCGCGGGCGGGGGCGCGACGAGTGACGGCAGGGCGGGCGCCGGCGCGAGCGGACCCCGAACGCTTCGCGCCGATGACATCGTGCTCGACTTCGGCCCCGCCGCCTCCTTGCTCCAGTTCTGGCAGGAGCCGGGCGACCGCCCGCTCGAGCGCACCCACGCCGTCGCGACCAGCCTCCCCTATCGCGCGCTTCGCGGCTTCTTCGCTTCGCAATTTCGCTGCGATCACGACGACCTGGCGGTCGCCAAGGCGATGGCCCATCCGAGCACCGACGGCATCTGCGGCTTCGGCCTCGACCCCGCGTGGCGCGAGCGGGCCTCGCTCGACAGCCTCCTGTACGCGCTGGTCGAGCGAAGCGCCACGACCCGCGCCGACATGGCGCGCGAGGTCGGCGCGTACTTCCCTCGCGCCGGGTGGCGGCCGATCCGGGTTTGGTTCGTCGTCGCGAGCCGCTGGATGTTCGACGCCGTGACGCTCGACCGGATCCCCGAGAGCGACTCGCCCGTGATCCTCTTCAATTTGAGCGAGGCGCTGGACTACGGCGGCAACACCGAGGAGCGCGCCGCGATCGTCGAGCGGGTGCTGGCGCACGAGGCCTTCCACGCGGCACTTCGCCAGATCGAGTTCGGAACGCCCGGGTGGCACCGCTATCACGACCCGAAGAACGCGTTCGACCACATCGCCCGCGTGATGCTGGACGAGGGCGTCGCGCACTACATCGACTGGAAGCGGCGGCCCGGAGCCGACACGCTCTTCGCGGCGAAACCGGGCGCGAGAGAGAAGCGGGCGTTCGAGCAGCTCTCCCTCGCCGCGCGTCACCTTCGCGACCCGCAGACGGACCCGGACGCGCGCGCCGAGATCCTGGGGCTCGCCGCGACCGGGCCGATGTGGAGCAAGTACGGGGCGGTATCCGGGATGTTCGCGGCTTGGAGGATCGAGCGGGCCTGGGGTGCGGACTCCCTGAGGCGGGTGGTTCAGGCGGGACCCTTGGCCCTGCTCGCGGGGTACGCCGCCGCGGCGGCCGCGGACACGAATTTGGCGGCCCTTCCGAGGGAATTGTATATAAAGCAGTGAGTTAGACAGTTTCTTGGCGGATCGGCGGTGACGGCCTGATCTGCGGTTTTTCCCTCCCCCGTGGCCCAATCGGGCCCGTTCGGCTAATTCATTATGAAGAAATAGGTTAACCAATGGTGGCCCCCTCCAACCAGAGGGGGAGGACCCAACCCAGCCATTAAGAGCAGGGTCGGGGCCAGCCATGGCAGGGGTGCCTGGAGAATTCTGCAGGGTCACTCGGGCCGCAACCCTCATAGTTTAAGCATCTTACCTCGCTGCGCCTTCCCGCCCACACCCGCCCCTCCGATCGCCGTGCCAGTGGCACCTCGGTTGCGTTTACGTCCCGGCAGGAATAAGTCGCCCACGGACGGGCCAGGACCACGGAGGCCTTATGAACAAGTCGAGGGGATCCAAGAAGGGGCTGCAGACGCTGGTGACGATGGTGGCTTTGCTGGGAGCGCTGGCGTCGACGGGTTGCACGAAGAACTCGTTGCTGGGTCCGGATTCGGGAACGACGGCGGTGGGCTCTGGCGGAGCGTCGGAGTCTGGTCGCGAGGCGAATTACACCGGCCGGGAGGCGAACCCCTAACGCGCTACTTCATTCGATCAAGGGCAGTTCTGACGCGTGGCGTCTCCAAATAGGAGCGGCGATGATCGACCGGAAGCGAATCAGCAATGCGTCGGATGATTCGCAGCGCGTGAGCGAAGCGCGAGTGAGCAGCCTTCGCGTCCCCGCCCTCGAGGTCGCTCGTGCCGACAAGGAGGCTCAACGTCCACGTAACCTCGTCGAGGCCGGCCTCCTCCGATCTGGGCAGGATGGAACGGGCCAGACGGGCAGCTCCCGCATGTGGCATCCGATGCACAAGCGCCACCTGCGCCGCAGCACCGATCGCCAGGTAAGAGACCAGGTACAGCCCCGCATTCTCAGCTTTGGCTACGATCTCCAGGATGGAGGAGATAGCCCGGTCAGCCTCCTTAGCCGTGGCATCGAGGAGGCAGCGTTCGACTTGGATCCCCCAAAGATCCTCCCAGTCGTCCGTGGAGATTAGCGCGTTCTCGGCCCTATCCAGGAGTTCGCGCGCACCGTCTTCATCCCGCAAAGCGATTCGCACCCTGGCCTCGAGCCAGTCTAGGCGTGGCTTCAGCCCAACATATTCGTCAGAGGAGAGCAGTTCCTTGGCCTCCTGGACGAGGCCCAGCGCGTCTTCGAATCTCCCAATCATGAGATAGCAGAGGGCGTCAGTTTCCCGCCCCTTCGCGCCATACCGACGATCCCGCATCAGCTCGGCCAACCGAACCGTCTCTCGCGCCATAGCCTGCGCCTCGGCATATTCGGCTCGAAGGAACTTGTCCACGGCGAAGTTCGAATTCGCAGACGCAAGTTCGAACAGGCTCCCAATGCGCCTAGCCCAGTGCAGAACCATACGATCTTGCTCAGTCGACTCTCGCAGTTGCCCCCGCGCGTAGTAAACGCCCGCTCGGTTGCCGAGAATTCTGGGCCGCATGTCGTCCGATCCCGTCCTATCCGCGTGCTGCAAGGCTCGCTCACTCCATACCAGAGCCTGATCGTAGCGGGACGTGAAGTACTCAACGGCGACGAGGGCATTCGCGATCCGCATCTTCCAGTATTCGGAACACGGTCTCCCGTACGCCGCCTCCAGGATCCCTCGTCCATCTGATCGGTGCCCGGCGCGCGAAAGAGCTGACCCAAGGCTATAAGCAAGCTCCGCGCGGACATCAGCGACGGCCCCTCCGGATTCAGGAGCAGACAAGACCTCCGAGATCTCCGCAATTGTCGCAGCCCTGTCTTCGGCCGTCCCGTATGTCCACGCCAGTTCCGCAAGCGCCGCTCGTGCGCGCAGACCCTCGGTCGCCTTGCCAGTTGTTCGGGCTATAGTGATACCCTGCCGCAGCAGCGATTCACCCATCGCATGCTCACCGCGAGCGATTCGTGCCGCGCCCGCGACTCGCAACGCGCGGGCAGCCTCAGCACCGTTTGAAGCTCCGGCCTCGCCGGTGGTGAGAGGCAACAGCACATCGAGCGCGATATCGGGCTTTCCCTGGCGAACGAGGCATTCAGCCAACTCGACTCGAATCGCTTCATCCGGCATTGGTGATCGAATTCTCGCGATCGCCTCAAGACACCTTTGGTACCTCTGGATGCCGATATCCGTAGCGCCCCTGCGGACTGCGCTTCGCGCCGCCTCCGCGACATCGCCAACCGTCTCGGGTGAAGGGTCGATCTCGAGCCGAATCTCAGCCGCCACCTCCGGGTCGAGATCGCCAGACGCGCGGCGAAGCACGTCGCGGCGCGCATTCATCAGCAACTCTCCCGGGCACAGTTGGGTCACTGCAGAGCGGGCCGCCTCAGAGCCAAATCCAACATGGTCGCCGATTCGCCGGACCCACCCCCGCGATTCCAGGTAGTCCAGGTAGGCGGGGCTCTGGTCCCGGACTATCTGAGAAAGACCTGCGACGGGGATTCCCTGTGGAAAGGCCGCCAATCGCGCTAGAACTCCATGGTTCTCGGGAGTAAGTGTGTTCCAGAGCAACGCCCAGTGCGTCCCTGAAGCCGCTGCCCTTATCTCAGCTTCGCGGGCCGTTTCCCCCGCTCCCCAGTGGCCGTCCCGTCTCACGACGAGCCGGTTCGAGACGAGGTTGAACAGCGCGTCGGTCAATGGTAGGGGCCACCCACCGGTCACTTCCCACAGTGTCTTGATGAACGAGGTAGGGTACTCGCCACTTCCGAGCATGCCCCGGACGAAGTCGCGGCACTCCTCGCTGTCAAATGGAGGGAGCGCCAGGCTGTGCACATGCGGCTCGCTTACCTCCCCGGGTGTCGACACTCCAACCGCAATCACGATACCGCTGCTTTTCCCCCGCTCTTGCGCACCGGCCCACAGCAGCCGTGATAGTCGAATCGCGGCTGTGTAGTCGGCCTCGAGAACTGGATTCCCATCGAGCACAAGAAGCCGCCTGTCCTGTACCCCAAGGCGCTCCAAGTTAGTCGTGGAGATAGAGGCGGGCGGGCTTGCCCACTTTCCTGTCACAGTTTCAAGCAGCGAGGGTGGAATCGTGCCCACGACGCCATCCATCGATGCGATCCAGTCCACCTTCATCCCGGCGCTCAAAGCGTGATCGGCGAGTTGGGCGAGTAGACTGGACTTTCCGCTCCCAGGGATCCCTGACACCACTAGCGCGGTTGGTGCCTCTGGTGCCTCAGCAGCTAGGAGGTTCGTGAGTTCCGCCAACTCGCGACGCCTGCCGACGAATCTCCCTCCTAGAATGAGGCCAATGGGATCCTCGACGTTGAGGCCCTCCATGAACTCGTCGGCACTTCGGTGCCTGAGCGCCGGATCACGCTCGAGCGCCTCGAGCTCGGTATGCCCCCGGCGGGCGGAGAAGGGGTCGGCATCGACCGCCTGACCATGCTACTCACCGGGCAGGATTCGATCCGGGATGTGATCC
>DATIQI010000404.1:0-1740 GCA_035470985.1 Acidobacteriota bacterium | reverse complement strand
AATGGAGGCCATGGCGGCTGGTATTCCCGTGGCCTGTAGCAATGTAGCTTCCCTGCCTGAGGTGGTAGGTGATGCGGCCATACTGTTTGATCCGACTGACCCCCCGCAAATTGCCGCGAATCTCGGTCCCCCGGAGCTTGTAGGAGCCGCTGGTGGGCGTATCGAGGCAGCCGACGACGTTCATCAGGGTGGACTTCCCCGAGCCCGACGGACCCATGATGGCGACGTACTCGCCCGGCCGGATATCGAGATCCACTCCGGCCAGCGCGTGCACCTCGTTCGTCCCCATCACGTACACCTTCCGTACGTCCCGAATCTCGATGAGGGACCCGTTCGGCGACGGCGCCGCCGTCCGATCGTCCCGCGCCGTCTCGCTCATGAGCCCCCCTGCGCCTTCTTCTTCGGTTCCTCGACCTTCACGCTCTGCCCCGGCTTCAGGGTCCGTAGGATCCGGAACGGTCCGGTCACGACCTTCTCCCCGGGCTTCAATTCGCCGGCCACCTCGTAGTCGTTGTCGCTGGAGAGCCCCGTCGTGACCTTTCGGAAGGCGACCTTCCCGTCCTTGTCCATCACGAACACGCCCTTCATCTCCTCTTTCTTCGGATCCTTCGCGCCGGAGCCGCCGCTCGTCGCGGAGGCCGGGGCCGCCGAACTTGCGGCCGAGTCGGCGCCGCCCTTCCGCCCGCCCCGCTTCTTCCCCCGCTTCCCGGCCGGCTCCAGCTCTTCGGGAGTGCGAAGGACGACGGCCTGGATGGGGACGAGGATGACGCTGTCCTTGGAGGCCGTCGTGACCTCCACGTCCGCGGTCATGCCCGGCCGGAGCCGATCCGGCGGCACGTCGATCGTCACGTCCACGAGGAAATTCGTCTCCTGCTCCTGGAGGCCGGTGTTCTCGATCGTCGGCGAATTCGCGATCTTGGTCACGTGCCCCGCGAGCGAGGTGTCGGGGAGCGCGTCCACCGTGACCTTCGCCGTCTGTCCCATCCGGACGTACGAGACGTCGGTCTCGTCCACGTCCGCCTCGACCTTCATCACGCTGAGGTCCGCGACCGTCAGGATCACGGTGCCCGGGTTGTTCATCGTGCCGGTGACCGCGATCTCGCCCTCCTCGATGCCCACCTGCGTGACCACGCCGTGGATCGGGGAGTCGTACCGCGTCTTGGAGAATCGGTCCCGCGCGATCGTGAGCGAGGCTTCCGACTGCGCGACGTCCTCGCGGCGCGCGTCCAGGCGGGCCTTGTCGGAGTCGCGGGTCGTCCGCGCCACGTCCAGTTCCTCGGGGGAGACGAGCTTCTGTTCGAAGAGGCTCTCCTTCCGCTTCAGCGCGGCGTCGCTCTGCGCGAACGAGGCCTCCGCCTGGCGGAGGTTGGAGCGCGCGGCCTGCAGCGCCGCCTCGGCGTTCTTTACCTGCGCGCGGTATTCCGTGTCGTCCAACTGGAGCAGGAACTGCCCCCGGCGGACGCGGTCGCCCTCCTGGACCGCGACCCGTTCGACGCGGCCCGGCACGTAGGCGCTGATCTTCACCATCGTCTCCGGCTGCACGCGGCCGGGCGCCCGCACCGTGGACGTCACCGTCCCCTTGCGGAGGACTTCCACGAAATGCGCAATCGCATGCTTGCGAGCGCGCAGGAGTTGGAAAACGCGAAGACTAACGCGCCGGTGGAAGAAGTGGCGGAAGCCGTGGCGCTGTTGCGCTGGCTCGCCGCCGACAAGTTCACCTTCCTCGGCGCACGTGACTAT
>DATIQI010000403.1:0-25328 GCA_035470985.1 Acidobacteriota bacterium | reverse complement strand
CCTGACACGCGGCGGCGAGATCGGCCGCGCAGATCGCCAGCACGTCCTCGAGGTTGCACTGCGCCTCGCACCCCGCCTTCAGCTCGAGCCGACAGCTCGCTTCGGCCCTGTGACGCCTGTCACTTTGTCATGCGAAACCGTTGTCGGCACGTCACTTGCAGCATTACTCCCGACGATTTAATCTCGCTCACACGGCAAACCGCCATATCGCTCCTAACTCACTGATTTCGAACGCTTCGCGAAAGGGGCTGTCATGGGCCAGGCGATCGCTCGCGCGGCCGTTCCGTACCGCGGCGTGCAAAAAGTAGCGCGACGTACGATTTCTCCCGACTCGGTCGGACTCGCGTTCGGGCTTTTCCTGCCCGTCGCGGCGACCGTCTGGGGAGCGTCTTACTATTTCGCGCCGATCGCCGAGCGCGTGCGCCATCCGCTCCACGCGCTCTTGAAGGCCTCGGGCCCCGTGGGGCAGTCGTTCGGCGTTCTGGGCCTCGCGCTCTTTCTCTTCATGTGGCTCTACCCGATCCGCAAGTGGCTCGGCCCGGTGCGCGGCCTCGGCTCGGTCGCCGTCTGGATGCGAATCCACACGGTCGTGGGGCTCTCCCTTCCGCTCCTCATCGCGGTCCACGCCGGCTGGCGGGTCCGGGGCCTGATCGGACTCGGCTACGTGGCGATGCTGATCGTGAGCGCGAGCGGCATCATCGGGCGCTACCTCTACGGCCGCATCCCCCGGTCCCGCGCCGGACTCGAGCTCTCCCGCGACGAGATCGCCGGGACGCGGCGCGCGCTCATCACCGAGATCGCGGCGACGCTCCGCCTCGATCCCCGCGAGGTGGAGGGCGCGCTCGCGGCCCCCGCCTCCGAAGGCGCCGCGGGCGGCGTCGCATCCACGTTCCGCCGGCTCGTGTCCGACGACTGGAATCGCTGGAGGGTGGTCGCGGATCTTCGCCGCCGCTGGCGCGACGCCGCCGCGCGCGGCGCGGGCGCCGACGCGCGGGCCGTGGAGCAGGCGCTCCGCCTGGCCCGCGAGGAGATCCGTCTCGCCCAGCAGCTCCGCATGCTCGAGGCGACCCAGCGCGTCTTCCGCTACTGGCACGTGGCGCACCGCCCCGTCTCGGTCACGGCGCTCCTCGCCGTCCTGGTCCACGTCGGGGTGGCCGTCGCCATGGGACAGACCTGGTTGCGCTGAGCGATCCGTGGAAACCTGGCTGACCCTCCTCTTCTTCGGCGTGGTGACGGGCCTCAGCATCGCGTGGCATCTCCGCGGCTCGAAGCGAGGCGGCGCGCACGCGGCCGCGCAGGCGCGCGCCCGCTGCCTCGGCTGCGGCGCTCCCCTTCCCCGCGAGGCCGAGCGGTGCCCCTCGTGCGGCGTGCCCGTGCAGATCTACGAGGTCGTCGGGGCGCCGATCGCGGCCGATGAGGCCGCCGCCGGGGCCGCCCACGCGGTCGTTCGCGCGGACAGCTGCGTCGGCTGCGGCGCGTGCGTCGGCGCCTGCCCCGAGCCCGGCGCGATCCGGCTCGAGGGCAAGGTGGCCGTGGTCGACCGGGCGCGCTGCCAGGGACACGGCGAATGCGTCCGAGCCTGCCCGGTCGGCGGGATCTTCCTCAGCACCGGCGCGGCGGTCCAGCGGATCGAAGTGCCCTACGTCGGCGCGCACTTCGAGACGAACGTGCCGGGCCTCTTCGTCGTGGGCGAACTGGGCGGCCGCGGCCTCATCAAGAACGCCGTGAACGAGGGGCGCGTCGCCATGGAGGAGATCGCGCGCCGCGTCTCGGCCGGCGTCCGAGCCGCCGGCGGCGACGCCTACGACGTCATCGTGGTCGGATCGGGGCCGGCCGGGTTGAGCGCGGGGCTCGAGGCGCACGCGGCCGGGCTTCGCTATCTCCTCCTCGAGCGCGGCGATCTGTCGGACACGATCCGGCGCTATCCGCGCCACAAGATCCTCATGGCCGAGCCCGTGAAGGTCCCGATCTACGGAGAGCTCTGGGTGGCCGACGCGTCGAAGGAAGCCCTCTTGCAGGTATGGCAGAACATCGTCGAGCGAACGGGGCTCCGTGTTCGGACGGGACAGGAAGTGCTCTCGGTCTCGCGGGCCGACGACGCGCTCGAGGTGAAGACGTCGGCGGGCGTTCATCGCGCGCCCCACGTGGTCCTCGCCGTCGGGCGTCGCGGCACGCCGCGTCGGCTCGGCGTTCCGGGCGAGAACCTGCCCCACGTCTTCTACGACATCGTGGAGATGGAAGCGTTCCGGGGCGCCTCGGTGCTCGTCGTCGGCGGAGGCGACAGCGCCCTCGAGTCGGCGGTCGGCCTGGCCCACCAGGCGGGCACGAAGGTCGTGCTCTCCTATCGCGGCGACTCGTTCGACCGGGCCAAGGAGCGAAACCGCGAGAAGCTCGATCGCCTCGTCGCCCAGGGGCGCGTGGACGTGATCCTGCGCAGCGACGTGCGGGAGATCCGTCCGGGAGAGGCGACCGTGGCCTCCGGCGACGTCGCGCGCACCGTGGCCGCCGAGTACGTGGTCATCCGGATCGGAGGCGAAGCTCCCTACGAGCTCCTCCGGCGCGCGGGCGTCTCGATCGTCGTGAAGGAACTGAGCGTCGGCGGCCCGGAGGAGCGGGCCGTTGCGTGACGCGGTCGCCCGGAGGCTCCGTGCGGCGGGGTTCATCGCGGCCCTCTGCGTCGCGGCGCTCGTCGTCCCCGGCGACGGCCGGGCTCAGGTCTCCCCGGGGCCGCTCGCCTCGGCGCATCAGGATCTCGACACGCTGGCCAAGTGCTTCGCCTGCCATTCGAGGACCGAGAGCATGACGAGCCGCTGCATCGCCTGCCACGGCGAGATCGCGTGGTCGCGGAGCGCGCGCCGCGGACTCCACGCGCGACCCAAATTCGCGGAGTGCGCCAAGTGCCACCCCGATCACGCGGGGCGCGGCTTCGCCATGATCTCCTGGGACGAGGGCTCGCCCGAGCGGTTCCGCCACGACCGGACCGGCTATGCCCTGGAGGGCGCCCACGCGGCCCTCCGGTGCGGGCAGTGTCACGCTCCGGCGAATCAGAAATCGGCCGTCGCGCGACGCATCAAGGTGAAGGACCGGACCCGCTCCTACCTCGGCCTGGAGCGGGCCTGCGCCTCCTGTCACGCCGATCCTCACGCCGGACGATTCGGGCTGGCCTGCGAGACGTGCCACAGGGTCTCCGCGTGGAAGGAGCTCGACGCGAAGAAGTTCAATCACGAGTGGACCCGCTATCCGCTCCGCGGACGGCACGCGGCGGTCGCGTGCGCCGACTGTCACGACCCGACTCGCGCGTGGGGGAAGAAGCCGCGCTTCGACCGCTGCGACGCCTGCCACGCCGATCCGCACGCGGGCAAGGCGACGCTGGCGGGGCGACCGTCGGACTGCTCCGCCTGTCACGAGGTCTCGGGCTTCGCGCCGAGCAGCTACACGGCGGCGATGCACGCGAAGAGCGCGTACCCGCTCGAGGGGAAGCACCGCGCGACCGCGTGCGCCGCCTGCCACGTGAAGCGCCCCGCGGGCGTCCCGGCCGCGTCGCTCGGAAGCGCGGGAGTCCTCATCCGGCCGCGCCACGGCGCGTGCGGCGACTGCCACGGCGCCCCGCACGGGACCGAGATGGCGGCGTCGGCGAAGGGCGCGTCGGCGAAGGGTGGGCCGGCGAACGACCCCGAGGGCTGCCTCGCCTGCCACGACCTCCAGGCGTTCCGGCCGGCGCGATACAGCGTCGCCAGGCACGCGAAGAGCGCGTTCCCGCTCGAGGGGGCGCACGCCGCGGCCGCCTGCCGCGCCTGTCACGACGCGCGCCGCTCCGAGTTGCCGGCGTTTCGCGATCCGGAGCGATTCGGATCCGCCGGGTTCGCGATGAACCCGCCGGAGCGGGCGTGCGCCGACTGCCACGCCGACCCGCACGAGGGCCGCTTCACGGCGGGCTGCGCCGACTGCCACGGAGTCGTCTCGTTCCGGCCGGCGCGCTTCGGCGTCTCCGAGCACGAGCGGACGAAGTTCCCGCTCCAGGGAGCGCACCGCGCCGTCCCGTGCGTCGATTGCCACGCGGGTCTGAAGCGCGAGCCGGCCCGCTCCACTCTGGTTCGCGCCGCGCGCCGGCCCGCCGGCCTGACGTTCGCCGTCGCGAAGCAGGCGTGCGCCGATTGCCACAAGAGTCCGCACGGAGATCAGTTCGAGCGTCCCCCCGCTTCGGCGCGCTCCTGCGAGCGCTGCCACGGCGCCGACGTCTTCCGCCCCGCGTCGCGCTTCGATCACGCGCGCGATACGGCCTTCCCGCTCGACGGCGCCCACCGCGGCGTCGCCTGCGCCAAGTGTCACGCCGCGGGCGCGGCCGTGAAGGGCGCGCGGGTCGTCCGCTATCGCGGCGTCTCCACGAAGTGCGAGACCTGTCACCCCGTCACGGGAGCCAAACGATGAGTCGACACCACCGCTCCGAGCGCACCGGCATCCTCCGCGAGCGACACGCCGCGCGGTTCGCGACGGCGCTTCTCGCGGTGCTCTTCCTGGCCGCGGCGCCGCGCCCCGTGCGCGCCTCGTCGCCGGTCGCGAGCCCGCACGGCTCGTTCCAGGCCGAGTGCTCGCTCTGCCACGGCGCCCAGGGATGGACGCCCGCGCGGATCAGCCCGAAGTTCGACCACGCGTCGTACGGGTTCGCGCTCGACGGAGCGCACCGGGCCGCCGACTGCAAGGCGTGCCACCAGTCGCTCGACTTCGCCCGCGCGGAGACCGCGTGCGCCTCGTGCCACCTCGATCCCCACCACGGGGAACTGGGCACGGCGTGCGAGCAGTGCCACACGTCGAGGAGCTTCCTCGACCGCGCGGCGATGACGCGCCGCCACCAGGAGACGCGGTTCCCGCTCATCGGCGCCCACGTCGCGGCCGACTGCCGGCGTTGCCACGAGCCGAAGCCGAGCGGCGCGCTCCAGTTCGTGGCGCGCGACGATCGCTGCCAGTCGTGCCATCTCTCGGACTACCAGGGAACGACGAACCCGAACCACGCGGGAAGCGGCTTCTCGCTCCAGTGCGAGTCGTGCCACCGCGCCATCACGTGGCACTCGGCCGCGTTCGACCACGCGGGATCCGGCTTCCCCCTGACCGGCGCCCACCGGGCGGTGGGGTGCGCCTCCTGCCACGCCGGCGGCGTCTACGCGGGCACGAACACCGCGTGCGTCTCCTGCCACCAGGACGACTACGACAACACGACGAACCCGAGCCACCTCCAAATGGGGTTCCCGACCGAGTGCGCCACGTGCCACGGGACGAGCCATTGGCGCGGGAACTTCACGCAGCACGACGCCCTCTACTTCCCGATCTACAGCGGCGCCCATCGCGGGCGCTGGTCGCTCTGCTCCGACTGCCACGATCAGCCCGCGAATTTCGCGACGTTCAACTGTCTCGGCTGCCACCCGCACAGCGACCAGGCGACGACCGACGCGAAGCACGCCGCGGTGCAGGGCTATCAATACCTGAGCACCGCCTGCTACTCCTGCCATCCGCAGGGGAAGCACTGATGCGCGCGCGGGCGTGCGGCTCGACGGCGTCGGTGCTGGCGTTCGCGTGGCCGGCGGCGCTGGCGGCGGCCTTGGCGGCCGGTCCGGCGGCCGCGGGCACGGAAGTCGCGGGCACGGAAGCCGAGGCGGCGGGGGCCGGGGTCACGCGCGTGACCTACGTCTCCGGAGGATCGGTCTATCTGGAAGCGGGACGGGATCAGGGGGTCGCTTCGGGCGACTCGGCCGAAGCCCGGCGCGACGGGCGTCGGATCGCCGGCCTCCTCATCCGCGAGGTGACGAGCCGCCGCGCGCTCTGCGACACCTTCGCGGTCGTATCGATGCCGCAGGCGGGCGACGAAGTGCGCTACAAGGTTCGCGCCGTTCCGGCTCCGGCCGAGGCTGCGGCCGACTCGGGGACCGCCGCGCCGCGGATCGGCGCGGGCGATCAGGGCCCCCGCGCCCACACGTCGCGGACGCGCACGTGGCGCGGACGCGTCGCGGTCGGATTCCTCGGCGTCGATCCCGATGTCGGCGGCTCGGTGCGCCAGCCGACGCTCGACGTTCGCCTCGACCGAATCGGGCGGACGCTCAACCTCCAGGCGGACGTTCGGGGGCGGAGCACCTCGGCCGCGGGCACGACGGAAAACGAGGCGCGCGTCTACCGGCTCGCCGCCACGCTCCACGACGCCGCGTCGCGGCGGCGCGTGACGGTGGGACGCCAAGTGCTCTCCGCGGCGCCCGGCGCGGCGTTCTTCGACGGCGCCGTGGGCGAGCTCGACCGGGGCGCCTGGACCTTCGGCCTCTTCGGGGGCGGCGAGCCCGCCGCCTCCACCTTCGAACCGTCGTTCGATCAGATTCAGGCGGGCGCGTTCGCGAGGGTGCGCCGCTCCGGCGAAGGGCGCGTCTGGTCCGGCACGCTCGGGTTCTTCGACGCGAGATACCGCGGCCGGAGCGACCGGGACGCCGCGTTCCTCGACCTCTTCCACGCCGCGCCCGGGCGCGCGCTCTTCTTCAACCAGCAGGTGGACGTGAATCCCGGTTGGAAGCAGGCGTTGGGCGATCCCTCCGTCAGCGCCACCTCCACGTTCCTCTTCGGTCGCCAGGCGGTCGGCCGCGCGCTCTCGTTTCAGGCCGGATTCGACAACCGTAGGAGCGTCCGGCTGGCGCGCGACCGGGAGTCGGTGGAGACCGAGTTCGACGATCGCTACCGCCGGGGCGCGTGGAGCGGCGCGACGTGGGACGCCGCGCGCTGGCTTCGCGTGGACGGCTCGGGACGCTGGATGTCCGGGGTGGCCCAGGCCTCCCGCGCCTACACCGGGATGATCCTCCTCCGGAAGCCGAAGCGGCACGACCTCTCCCTTCGCGTTCGGAGCACCCGAACCGACGAGGCGACCGATGGGTGGCTCCACGTCGCGGAAGGCGAGTGGCGGTTCGGGGGCGACCGGAGGCTCCTCCTTCGAACCGGCCGGGAGCATTGGCACGACCCGAACGGAATCACGACGACCGAGAATCGGTGGCACGGCGCGGAGATCGAGAGCGGGCTCGGCCCGAAGCTCTACGGATTCGCGTCGGGCGAGTGGCGCGGCGGCGACGGGGGCGGGAGCGTGCAGAGCCAGCTCGGCCTCGCCTGGTATTTCTAGGCCGCGCCGGCCCGAGACCCCCCCGCCTGCGGCGCTGCGGCCAATCTCTCGCGGTCGCCCGAATCGGCGTGAGGACGGCCCTCCAAGGGAGGAGTACCCTTGGAGGGTCGTCTCGTTTCAGGTCCCAAGATTCGGCGGGGGATCCACAGCGTGCGTCCGCACCGGAACACGATCCACTCGGGGTCCGTGCTCTTCTCCTCCCTGGCGACGCTGGTCTGTCCGCTCGCCTTCGTCGCGGCGGCCTCCTCGGAGCCGGCTCCGGGCGCCGCCGCCCCCTGGATCTCCCCGCGTCTCCTCGCCGCGTCCCGCGACCCGGCCGAGGCTTCCGCGATCGAGCGCCGGCCCACCGGCGCGAGCCCCTTCGTCGCGCTCTTCGTGCGGGGCCCTTTCGACCGAGCGGAAGCGCGCGCGCGCGGCGTCGCGATCGGGGCGCGCGCCGGCGACTGGACCACCGCGCGCATCCCCCTCGAGCGTCTCGAGTCGCTCGCCTCCCTTCCGGGTGTGGACGCGATCGTGCTCGCGCACCGCTGCCCCCTGGCTCTCGATTCGGCCGTGGCCGATTCGCGCGTCGCGTCGATTCGAGTCCCGGGTCCCGACGGTTTCCTCGGACCGACCGGCGCTGGCGTCCTGATCGGCGTGGTGGACACGGGAATCGATCTCGGGCACCCCGACTTCCGCCGCCCCGACGGAACGACGCGGCTCGTCTCGCTCTGGGATCAGGCGAGCGCGGCCGGATCGCCTCCCGCCGGGTACGCGTACGGATCGGAATGGGACGCGAGCGCCATCGACGGAGGGATCGTCGCGAGCGCGGACGACTGGGGGCACGGCACCCACGTGGCGGGGATCGCCGCCGGGAACGGGCGCGGCGGGACGGCGGGGCTCGATCAGAACCGCTACGCCGGCATCGCCCCCGACGCCTCGCTCTGCGTCGTGAAGGCTGACTTCTCGAGCGGGGGCGCCGGCGCGACCGACGTCGTGGACGGCGTCGCCTACATCTTCGAGAAGGCGGCCGCGCTCGGAGTGCCCACGGTCGTGAACCTGAGCCTCGGCGGGCACCAGGGGCCCCACGACGGCACCGATCCCTTCGATCGAATGTTCAGCGCCCTGACGGGACCGGGGCGAATCGTCGTCGCCGCGGCCGGAAACGAGGGGCAGTCGGCGATCCATGCCGTCGGAGTCCTTCCGCCGGGCGGCGCGACGGTGCTGAAATTCGCCGTGCCCTCCTACGCGCCGAACGAAGGAGCCGCGAACGACCGGCTCCTCCTCTCCGCCTGGCTCGATCCCCTCGACGCCGCGACGGTGACCGTGACGACTCCGTCGGGGTTCGTCGTCGGTCCGGTCGGGGCCGGAGCCTCGGCGACGTCTTCCACGTCGGACGGAGCCATCACGCTCTGCGCCGGAGCCTGCGCGATCCCCGCGGGCGCCCTGACGGAGATCGAGCTCTCGATTGAGGACGCGGAGGCGGCGGCGCCGCCCCGCACCGGCACGTGGACCATGACGATCGCGCGCGGCGCGACGGGGGGCTCGGGAGTCGTGGACGCCTACACCGCGGAGCAGACCCTCGGGACGCACGCGCCGTGGGTCGTCTGGACTCAGGGGGGCGTGACGTACGGGACCCTTCGCTCTCCCGCCACCGGTGACTCGATCGTCGCGATCGGCGCCCACGTGACGAAGGCGTGCTGGACGGGCGAGGACGGCTTGGTTCACTGCGGCGCCCCGGAGGCCAACATCGGGAAGCGGGCCGCCTACTCGAGCCGCGGTCCGAGACGGGACGGCGTCCTGAGACCCGATCTCACGGCGCCCGGATCGGTGGTCGTCTCGACCCGCTCCGCCGCGGCGGCGTTCGCGGCGACCGACGTCGTCGAGGGAGGAGGACACGCGGCGCTCCAGGGCACGAGCATGGCGGCGCCCCACGTCGCGGGCATCGTGGCGCTCCTGCTCTCCCAGGAGGGCTGGCACGACGCGCACCCGTCGCGCGTGCGCGCGGCGCTCCGGAGCACGGCGCGCGCCGACGGATTCACCGGCGCGATTCCGACCAACGAATGGGGCTACGGGAAGGCGGACGTGACCGAGCTTCTCGACCTGACTCCGACGGGCGCGGAGGTCTCGTCGCCGGCGGGCGCGCTCCCCTCCCTCTCGCTCGCGCGGGCCGTTCCGAACCCGTTCCATCCGCGCACGGCGCTTCGGCTCGACGTGCGCCGCGCGGGCCGCGTGGTCGTGCGCGTCCATGCTCCGACCGGGAGACTCGTTCGGACGCTCTTCGACGGAATCGTGCCCGTGGGCGCGCGGCGGATCGATTGGGACGGCCGCGACGAGGCGGGGCGCGCCGCGGCGAGCGGCGTCTACCACTTCGTCGCGTCCTCGGAGGACGGGCGCGTCGTCCGAAAGGCGACGCTCCTCCGGTAATGCGCGGGACCCCGGCCCTTCAGACTCCGAACGTCTCCGGGTTCCAGGCGAGTCCCAGCTCCGACGGGGGCGCCATGTACCCGGCGAGCGCGGAGGCCGCGACGACCGCGGGGCTCGCGAGATAGCCCTCGCCCCCGACGCCCATCCGGTTCTGCCAGTTCCGGTTGAAGGACGTGATCGCCCGCTCGCCCGGCGCCAGCGAGTCGGGGCCCTGGCCGAAGCAGGGGCCGCACCAGGAGGCGCGGATCTCTCCCCCAGCGGCGCGGAAGACGTCCGCGATCGACTCGCCGCCGAGCCGCGAGTCGGGCCGCTCGATCAGGTTCTTCACGGTGCCGCTCCCGGGGAAGATCACGAACTCGGCGCCCTTCGCGGCACGCTCGATGCCGCGCCCCCGCGCGGCGCGGATCACCAGCGCGGCGGCGAGGAGATCGCTGTATCCCCCGTTCGTGCAGGACCCGATCATCGCCTTGTCGAACGTGATCCGTTCGCGCGCCACCTCTTCCGCCGGGAACGCGTTCCCCGGACTGAAGGGCTTCGCGATCATCGGCGCCACCTCGGTCAGGTCGAGCGTCTCGTCCTTCTCGTAGACCGCGTCCTCGCCGGGCGTCACGCGCGGATAGGGCATCGCGATCCCGCGTTCCCGGAACCACGCCTCGGTGATCTCGTCGGCCGCGAAGATCCCGTTCAGGGCCTCCGCCTCCGCCATCATGTTCGCGATCGTGTTCCGGAACGGGAGCGGGAGCTGCTTCGCCTCATCCACGAACTCGACGCTCATCCCCTCCGATTGCTTCGCGCCCCAGCGCGCGAGGAGCCGGAGCACGATGTCCTTGCCGCCGGCCCAGGGCTGGAGCCGTCCGGTGAAGGTGACGCGCCGCTGCTTCGCCGGTGTGAAATAGACGTACCCGGTCGCCCACCCGAATCCGAGCGTCGTGCTCCCGATTCCGATCCCCACGGCGCCGTACGCGCCGTAGGCGCGCGAATGGGAGTCGGCGCCGGGATAAAACCCGCCCGGCACGATCAGGCCCTGTTCCGGGAAGTAGAAATGGAAGATGCCCGACCCGGGCGCGGCGTAGTGCGGCGCCTCGAGGCCGACGTGCGCCGCGAACTCGGCGGAGATGGCCGTCTGTTTGTCGTCGGCGGCTCGGCCCGTGAAGACGAAGTGGTCGTTCGCGATCGCGGCGCGGATCGGCTTCGCGTCGGCCGAGCCCGCGATTTGCCGGAGCGTGTGGATGGCGAACGGGGCCGTGCCGTCGGACGCGGGAAGGAGATCGGCGTAGACCTGGAGCGTAGCGCCCGGCTTCACCTCCGCGCGCTTGTCCACGCGGTGGGCCCAGACGATCTGCTCGGTGGAGGTCATGCGGCGGGCGAGCGCGGGATCGGGGAACGCCACCTCAAGCGCGCCCCGGCGCGAGGCCGCTACTTCGCGCCTTCCGATCGCGTAGATACCGCCGCCGCGTCGGATTTCCTCTTCCTTCGCGGTCAGAGGGACCGGCGTGTACGACTTCCCCTGCGTCGCGTTTCGCAGCGCGCGCGTGGCGGCGTCGAACTCGAGGACGTCCGCGTCGCGCGCGTCGGCCACGGCCTCCGGACTCTGCACGACGTGGAGGCCGAGGTTCAGCGCGTTCCGGCGGAAGATGTCGCCCATGTTGGCGCCGCAGACGACCACCATCTCGAGACCGGCCTCTTCCGCGATCGCCTTCAGCCCCGCCGGCGACATCTCGCGCGAGGAGCCGATCGCGAATCGGTCGCCGGCGATCAGGAACGTCTCGCCCGCGTGGACGCGCGCCCTGAAGTCGGGCATCACGTGGCGGAAGGCGCCCGACTTCCAGCGCTCGTCGAGCGTGGCGAGCGACTCCGAGACGCAGTCCTCGGCGGGCGTGATCTGGTCGGTGTCGATGGCGTCGCGCTTCTTCCCGGGCTGCTTCGGATCCCAGAAGACGAGCGCTCGGCCGCGGATGGTGCGGGCTTCGGTCGTGGTGGCGGTCATGGTCCCAGTGTAGGGGGAGCGGGCGCGCTAGGCGAGCCCCCGCGCGTGATAGAGGGTCGAGGAGGGGTGGACGTAGGAGTAGGCGTAGCGCTCGCCGTTCTGTGAGAGGCGGATGCTGTTGAGACCGGTCACGGCGCTAAGATGGAGCGGGGTGATCTCCAGCCACGGCTCCGACGCTCCGGTCTCCACGTTCATGCGGAGCACCGGCGTCGGGACGTGGTTTCGGTCGTGCACGAAGATCACGGTGGGATCCTCCGACCAGCCCGCGAATCCGGTTCTGGGTCCCGAGCCGCGGAGAACGCGAGGATCGCCCCCCTCCATGGGAAAGAGAGCCAGCGCCCCCTCGACCGTCCGGGAGAGGATCCGCCGGCCGTCCGGAGACGGGACGGACGCGAAACCTCGGACAGGGGTATCGGAGATCGCGCGGGCAGCCCGGCTTCGCAGATCGACGTGGTAGAGCCGCGTGGGACCGCCGTTCTTCCGGGCGATGACGATCAAGGATTCACCGTCCGGATGCCACGCCCCGTACAGGAGCTCCAACCCCTCGACCGTCACCTGGCGCGGCTCCCCCGCTCCGACCGGATAGATTTGGAGCGTCCGGTCGGGCTGCTTCAGCTTCGCCAGGACGTGGCGCCCGTCGTAGGAGAGCGACAAACAGACCCCGTCGCCGAGACGGATCGGAGGAGAGCCGTCCGTGGGCCGCCAGAAGACCGCGCCGTGCGACCCGAGGGTGCCCGTCTCGTCGAAGATGACGCACGACCCGTCGGCGCTCATGTCCCGGAGGAGCGACCAGTCGAGGCCGGACAGATCGATCGGCTCCCCGCCGCCGCGCGTGCCGCCTTCCAGCCTCATGCGGTACTCGGCCACGGTGAGGAGGACGTCGCCGTTTCGCGCGATATCGAGGGGCGTGATGGGAGCCGCGCTCGAGTAGACGACTCGGATGCGCCCCTCCAGGTCCACGGCGAAGATGGCGATCAGATCGTCGTCTCCC
Source organism: Acidobacteriota bacterium (assembly GCA_035470985.1). GTDB lineage: Bacteria > Eisenbacteria > RBG-16-71-46 > SZUA-252 > SZUA-252 > SZUA-252. The sequence goes on along the minus strand of DATIQI010000403.1, from coordinate 12,803 downwards.
TGCCCGCCGTACCAGATCTCGCGGCCGTCGGGCGACCAGGCGATTCGCGCCACGTTGGGGATCTCCGGCGCGAGCTGCCGCACCGTCCCGCCGAATTTAAGGACACAGGGGTAACCCGCGCTGTCGCCGATTCTCCGGTGCTCCACGAAGGCGAGCGTCGAACCGTCGGGGCTGTAGCGGACGTCGCTGACCCATCCAGATGCTTCGTGAACGACCGTGCCGAGCGGCGCCTCGATCCTCACTCGAGTGCCGTCGATCCGGATCGCGGCCAGGGTGCGGCCGTCCGGCGACCAGTCCGCGAAGTAGACGCCCCCGATCAGCTCCCGGGCCCGGCCGCCGACAAGCGGAAGGCGTGCCAGGGTCCCCTCCCGGAGAAAGCCGCCGACGTCCTGGACGTTCAGCGTGACCGCGATCTCCGCGGTGGAGGAGACGCCCTGCAGCGACGCCCCGGGCAGGTTCAGGGCGCTCGCTTCGGGAAGCTCGATCCGCGTGAGGAAGATCTCGGGCGGGTGCGCCCCCCAGTGGGCTTCGTAGACCACGGTCTGGCCGTCCGGGGCGAAACGCGCCGTCGGCACGAGTCCGCTCCCGAACGTGAGTCGCCGGAATCGCGCGGCCTCGCCGAGAGGCCTCGCCGGCCCGTGCGCGCCGACGACGTCGGCGGCGAGGGTGGCGGAATCCGCCGAGCGCCCTGCGAGGATCCCCAGGGTGAACGCGAGATCGGAGGCCGAGGCGAAGCGATCGGCCGGCGCCTTCGCGAGGAGCCGGGAGACGACGGCGCCGATTCCCGGAAGCTGCGTCTCGACCTCGGCCGGCAGCGGTTTCGGCTCCGCGACGAGGATCGCGCTCACCCGGTCGGCCGCGGTGGCGCCGGGGAACGCCTGCCGCCCCGCCAGGACCTCATACAGGATCGCGCCGAGCGCGAAGAGATCGGCCCGGTGGTCCACCGGCTGGTCGCGGAGCTGCTCGGGCGACATGTAGGAGACGGTCCCGAGGATCGTCCCCGACGCCGTGAGCGAGGCGAAGACGGGCGTCGTCTCCATGGTGGCGGTCGTCTCGGTCCGTGTCGCCTTCGCGATCCCGAAGTCGAGGATCTTCAGGCGACCGTCGCCAAGAACGAATAGATTCTCCGGCTTCAGATCCCGATGGATGATGCCGTGCGCGTGCGCCGCGGCGAGCCCCTGGGCCGCTTGCGCGATCAGCGCGATCGCGCGTCTCGGCGGAAGCGCTCCCCCGCCGAGCGCGCCGCGAAGCGTCTCGCCCTCCAGGATCTCGGTGACCAGGTAGGGCGAACCGTCGGCGACGCCGACATCGTGGAGCGAGATGATGTTGGGGTGATTGATGGAGCCGGCGGCCCGCGCCTCCGCCTCGAAGCGTTGCTGGCGCTCGGGATCGCCGGCGACCGCGCGCGGCAGGACCTTCACCGCCACCTCCCGGCCCAGGCGCGTGTCGCGGGCGCGGTAGACCTCCCCCATCCCCCCGGCGCCGAGAAGGCCGTGGATCTCGTAGGGCCCGAGCCTGGCTCCCGGCACGAGCGGCATCGCTACGTGAGCCCCCGCGCGAGGAAGAGCGTGGAGTCGACCATGGGATAGGAGCAGGCGTAGCGCTCCCCGTCGGCGCTCATGCGGACCGTGTTCAACCCGTCCACCCCGCTTCGCACCATCGGCCAGATCTCCATCCATGGTTCCGTGGCACCGGTCTCGATCTCCACCCGGAGCACGCGGCACGGGATCTCGCCCGCGAACGAGACGTAGATGCGGCGCGAGTCCTCGGTCCAGCCTGCGACGCGCGCGGTGCCGCCGAAACCCGGCACCCTCCGGACGGAACCGTCGTCGAGCCGCGCGATCCGAACGCCTCCATCCGGGTCGCGGAGGGCCACCTGGTTCCCGTCGGGAGAGACCGACGCGCCGGTGCCCAGGACCGAGACATCGTCGTTGACCGGACGAATCGTGCCCGATACGACTTCGACCCGATAGAGCCGCCTCGGCTGGTTCGGCATGGAACCCACGACGAGGACCGAGTCGCTCCCGGGGATCCAGTCGGCGTGATTGATGGAGCAGTCGCCGAGGTCGAGCCGGCGCGTCTCGCCCGCTCCGGTCGGCACGAGCTGCAGGACGGTCAGGTCTTCCTGATGCACCACGAGCACGTAGCGTCCATCGGGCGAGATGCGGGAGCAGACGCCGTCCGCCAGCCGGACGGCGGGACCGCCGCCGGTGGGCCGGATGAAGACTCCGGCGTTGCCGCCCGATCCCAGCCCCGTTTCGTCGAACGCGACGGTATCCCCGTCGGCGCTGAGGTCGCGCAGGAGCGTCCAGTCGAGCCACGAGAGATCCTTCACGGAGGAGAGCCCTCCGGTGCGCGTACCCGTCTCGAGGCGCATGCGGGGGCGGACCATGCCGATCAGGGCATCCCCGTTCTTCGCGACGTCTTCGATCGCCGGCCACCCCGGCGCCCCGTAGGCGCAGCGCACGGCCCCGTCGAGAGAAACCGCGTAGATGCCCGGCATGCCCGTCTCCCCCTGGCCGCCGAACAGGACCTCCCGGCCGTCGGGTTTCCACGCGAGACGCCAGACCATATGGTACCGGCCGGTCAGCCGCCGGGGCGGCTCGCCCGGGCGGAGGACGCAGACGTGGCCGGCGTTGTCCCCCAGCGCGGGGTGCTCCAGGAACGCCAGCATCGCGCCGTCCGGCGAGTAGCGGAGATGGCTGATCCACGCGTGCGTCGTGTGAACGACCCGGCCCAGCGGGGCTTCGATCTGGAACGTGCCCTGCACGAGCCGAATGGCCGCGAGGCTTCGGCCGTCCGGGGACCAGTCGGCGAAGTAGACCGAGTCGACGACCTCCCGCGGGCGCCCCCCGACGAGCGGAACGCGCGAGAGAGTCCCGAGCTGGACGAATCCGCCTATGTCCCGATTGCGCAGGGTGAGCGCGACTTCGGCCGTCGCGGAGACGGACTGGACTTCGGCGCCCTGGATGCCGAGCGCGCTCGATTCGGGGGATTCGACGCGCGTGAGGTAGACCTCGGAGGGCGCACCGCCCCAGGCCGCGTTGTAGACGACAGTCTGGCCGTCCGGCGCGAAGCGCGCCGTTCCGATGCTTCCGTCGCGGAAGGTGAGCTGGCGGAACTCGATCGGTGGGGGCGCGGGTACGCCGGAGGCCGCCCGCTCCCCTCCCGCTTCGGGCGGTACGGGCCTGTCGTGGAGAAGCGAGAGGGTGAACGCCAGATCCGCCGCCGTCCCGAGCCTCTGCTCCGGGCGCTTCGCGAGAAGCCGCGCCACGACCGCGCCGATTCCGGGAATCTCGCGCTCCACATGCGCCGGCAGCCGGGGCGCGTCCGCCATGAGGATCGAGCTGACGCGGTCCGCGGCGGTTTCTCCGGTGAAGGGCTGCGTTCCCGTGAGGAGCTCGTGCAGGATGGCGCCGACCGCGAAGAGATCGGCCCGCTGGTCCACGGGACGATCGCGCAGCTGTTCCGGCGCCATGTAGGAGACCGTTCCCATGATCGTCCCCGCCACGGTCAAGGAGGCGAACACAGGTGTGGTCTCCGCGTCCACTCCGGCGCCCTCGGACGAGTCGGACCGCGTCAGTTTCGCGATGCCGAAGTCGAGGATCTTCAGCCGGCCGTCCGCGAGCACGAAGAGATTCTCGGGTTTCAAGTCGCGATGGACGATCCCCTTCCCATGAGCGGCCGCGAGCCCGTTCGCCAGCTGGACGATTAGTCCGATCGCGCGGGAGACCGGAACCGGGCCGCGCTGGATGAGCGCGCGGAGGCTCTCCCCCTCCAGCACTTCCGTCACCAAGTGAGGAACTCCATCGGCCACGCCGACGTCGTGGAGCGTGATGATGTTGGGGTGATTGAGCGCGCCGGCCGCGCGCGCCTCCGCCTCGAAGCGCTGCTGGCGCTCGGGATCCGACGCCATGCTCCGCGGCAGGACCTTCACCGCCACCTCCCGGCCCAGGCGCGTGTCGCGCGCGCGATAGACCTCCCCCATCCCCCCGGCGCCTAGAAGGCCGTGGATCTCGTAGGGCCCGAGCCTGGTGCCGGCGGCGAGGTTCACGAGGCGGCCGTACCCTTCGCGTCGGCGAGCGACTCCTCGAGCGCGCTGCGCGTGAAGTCGAGGACCTCGCGATCGAGCGCGCGGGCGATTTCCACGGCCGCCCGCGGCGACTTCAGCTTCACCAGCGCGGCCGCCGCCGTGGTGCGGACGCGGAACCAGGGATCGGAGAGGAGTTCCACCAGCCTCGACTCCACGCGTTCGTTCCGGATTCCGAGCCGCCCCAGAGCGCGGGCGGCGCCGGCGCGCCGCTCGTTCCGGTATCGGAGGTTCGTGGAATCGAGGAGCACGTCCACCGCCCGCGAATCTTTGAGTTGCGCCATCGCTTCGAACGCGAGGACCTGGAGCATCTCGCGGTGGCTCTCGCGCTCCAGTTGCGCCTCGATCGTCTCGAACGCGCCCGGCCCTCCGGCGCGCGCGATCCCGATCAGGGCGACGCCCGCCGCGTAGGAGTCGGGCTCCTGGCCGGCGAGCCGCCGCAGCCGCTTCCGCGCCGCGTCGTCGCCGATCCGCCCGAGCGCCCAGATCGCGGCGCGGCGGACGCGGGTCCCCTGGCGCGACGCGGCCGAGGCGATCCGCTCGGAGAGACCCGGCACGCGCATCCCGATCTCGCCCAGCGAGACCGCCGCCGCCGCACGGACGCCCCAGAAGCGGTCGCCGCGCATCGCGCGGAGGAGCGCCGCCACGGTCGCGGCGTCGCCGCCCGCCGCCAGCTCGCGGGCGCAGCGGATCCGCTCGATCACGTGCGCGGAGCGGGCGAGCCCGTACCGGAGCTCCTCGTCGGTCCGCTCGAATTCGAGGAGCTTCATCACGTGGTGCGCCGGATCGATCGCCACGTAGCGGGGCCGCCCCTCGAGCGGGATCTGGATCGTCTCCCGCCTCGAGCGGAGCTCGATCGGGATGCGCCGCGTCCGCCCTCCGGCCGCGATCTCCACGTCCATCGGGATCCGGTAGACCTCGGGCGTCCCCTCGGCCGCCTCGTGCGTCTGCTCGATCGTGAGCGTGAGCACGCGAGACCGGTCGTCGTAGCGGCGCGTCACCCGAAGCTCGGGATGCCCCGCCGCGTGGATCCACTGGTCGAAGAACCAGGCGAGATTCCTTCCCGTCTCCTCCTCGCAGGCCCGGCGGAGATCGGACGTCTCGACCGGCCCGAACGCGTGGCGCGTGACGTAGCGCTTCAACGACCGCCTCCAGGCGGCGTCGCCGAGGAGCGCCCGCAGCATGTGGAGGACGATGGCTCCCTTCTCGTAGAGATGCCGGTCGAAGACCTGGCTGGGATACTTGTAGCGCGTCTCCACGATCGGCCGGCGATAGTCGCGCCCGTCCTCGATCTGGTAGGCGACCATCTGCTCGAGACGCGCGTAGTCCGCCGCGTCCGGACCCTCGTCCTTCTCCAGCCAGACGATCTCCGAGTAGGTGGCGAATCCCTCGTTCAGCCACCCCTCCGTCCAGTGGCGGCAGGTGACGAGGTCGCCCCACCACTGGTGCGCCAGCTCGTGCGCCACCAGGCCGTCGTACGACCCTTCGAACGAGTCCTCGGGGAGGCGGAGCGCGCCGTCGAACATGGTGGTCGCGCTGGTGTTCTCCATGCCCCCGTACGTGAAGTCGGCGACGCACGACTGGGCGTACTTGGGATAGGGATAGGGATGCCCGAAGACCTCCTCGTAGCGCGCGATCATGGCGCCCGTCTTCCGGAAGAAGCGCCGCCCTTCGCGCTCCCGGCCGCGCGGCACGTAGCCGAGCAGCGGAACGCGCCCCGCGCGGTCTCGAAGCTCGACGTACTTCCCGATCACGAGCGACGCGAGATAGACCGGGTGCGCGGTCTCCTGGCTCCAGTGCCACGTCACGCGGCCCCCGCGGCCCTTGCGGCGCGCCGCCAGGCGCCCGTTCCCGATCACGCGATAGCCGGCCGGGACGGTGATCCGCGTCTCGAGCGTGGCGCGGCTCTCGGTGCTCTCCACGCAGGGAATCCACCAGTGGCTGTCGTCCGCCTGCCCCTGGGTCCACGCGCCGGGCGTCCGCTTCGGCTCCGACTCGGTGGGTCCGGTGAAGTAGAGGCCCTTCCGGGGGCGCGTCGCGTAGGCGATCCGAAGGGTCGCCCGCTTCCCCGCGTCGAGCGCGCGCGGCAAGGTCACGCGGAGCGTGTGTCCTTCGACGGCGTGCGCCAGGCGCCGCGAGCCCGCGCGCACCGACTCGATCCGAAGCTCCGCCGCGTCGAGCGCCGCCTCGCGAAGGCCGTCGCGCAGCGATTCGATCGTCAGCGTCGCCGTGCCGCGCAGCTCGCGGCGCTCGAAGTCCACGTCCAGCGCGATGTCGTAGTGGCGGACGTGGAACTCGAGATCGCGGCGCGAGCCGTCGGGCCGGCGCCACGCCCTCCGCCCCGACGGGGGGAACGGATCGAAGAGCGAAACCTCCATCGCCGCGCGGCGGTCGACGAAGAGCGGATGGTAGAGGGGGTCTCGAACGGGCATGAATCCTCCAGGGTTGAACCCGGATCGTCGCGTAGGGGCGGGGCTCTGTCAAGGCGACGGCCGGGGCGGTACAATCGCACCATGCCCCTCGGCGATGTCCTCTCCGCGATCGGCGCCACGTTCCTCGACGCGACCCTCGAGATCGTCCCCTTCTTCCTCCTCGCCATCCTGCTGGGCGCCCTCATCGAGGAGTTCGTCTCCGAGCGGACCGTGATGCGCTACCTGACCGGAACGAAGCCGGGGACGATGCTCCTCGTCTCCACCTTCGGCGCCGTGATCCCGCTCTGCACCTGCGGCATGGTCCCGCTCGCCGTCTCCCTGCGGCGCCGCGGGAGCGACCTGAAGCACACGTTCGCGTTCCTCACCTCGGGGGCCGCGGTGAGCATTCCGGTGGTGCTCCTGACCTGGAAGGTGCTGGGCGGGTGGTGGGCGCTCGTCCGCCTTCTCGCCTCGATCGTCTTCGGGCTGGCCGTCGGCTACGCGAGCACGCGGCTCCTGCGAAGCGCCGCCGCGCGCTCGGCCGAGACGCCCCAGGAGCCGGTGGTGTTCGCGCCGGCCGGCGGCCGGACGGCGCTCGCGCTCGCGCCCCCGCCGGGGTCCGCCCCGACCTCGGGCCCGGGCGCTCCGCCGCGTCCGCGCGGCGTCCGGATCCTCCGGCGCTTCCGCGGGCAGCTGCTCGAGTACGGCCCCTGGATCCTGGTGAGCCTCGCGCTCGCGGCGGTGGTGGATTCGCTCGTCCCCCGGCACTGGATCGACGTCCTCTACGGCCAGAGGACCCTGACCGGCTCGCTTCTCGCGGCGCTGACGGGGATTCCCTTCTACTTCTGCTCGGGGGCGGAGCTCCCGCTCCTGAAGGGGCTCCTCGCGAAGGGGATGGGCGCGGGACCCGCCGCCTCCATGATGCTCGCGGTGCCGATCGTCAACATCCTTACGTTCGGCGTCGTGGCGAAGTGGATCGGGGCGAAGGGGGCGGCGCTCTACCTGGGCTCCTGCGTGGCGGCGGCGGCGCTCCTCGGCGCCGCGACGGGCCTTCTGGCGCGATAGCCGGCCCTACACCGTGTGCGCCATCCAGACGTTCGGCTCCACGTAGAGCCCCTCGTCCCGCTCCCGGTCGATCGTCACGGGGACGAGCGCCCCGGGCACGACGTACGCGCCGCTCTCGGGGAAGCGCATCCCCGTCCGCTCCTCCCACTCCGCCACGGTGCCGGTGATCCGCATCGACTCGGGCGCCACCTTCACGATCCGCGCGCCCATCCGCGCGTGCGTCCGGAGCCACGGATCGAACGGGAGCCCCTCGCCGGTCGTCCAGGCGATGTAGCGCTCGATCGGCGTGAGGGGATAGCGCGCCTTCCACGACGGGCGGACCGGAGCGACGAGCGTCCGGAAGCCGCGGTCGCGGGCCAGAGAGCGCATCTCCTCGATCACCCTCCGGCTCACGCCCTGGCCCCGGTAGGACGGCACCACCGAGGCTTCCAGGGCCGTCATGACGTTCGGCGATCGGCCGGCCGTGAAGTCCTCCGCGGCGCGAACGAAGACGGCGTCCCACCCGGCGTCGGGAAGCTCCTCCAGCGGACGGTCCCAGAAGAAGGGGGCCGCGTGCCCCACCGCGACGATGGCGCCCGCCGGGTCTTTCAGCGCGAAATTGGTCCCCGGGAAGCTCTCGCGAAGGTGGTGCCAGTACTCGTTCGCGATCGGGTCGTGGAACATGAACTCGGGCCAGACGTGGACCTTCACCTGCCGGAAGATCACGTCCGGGATCGTCGGGTCGTCGAGGTAGGTGTGGCGGACGAGGGTCATGGGCGGTCGGGCTCGCTCCGTGCGCGCTACTTCCGCGGCGGCATGCTGGGGCGGATCTCGACGCGCGACGGCAGCGACCGCGGATCGTGGCCCAGGAGGTTCGACACGACGCGCGCGACGTCTTCCGGCTGGAGCTTCCACGCCTGCGTCGGGTCGGGCGTCGCGTCGTTGAAGTAGGTGCTGACGCTCCCCGGCATGATGTAGGTGACGCGGATGCCGTCGTAGCGGATCTCCTGCATCAGGGCCTCGCTCATCCCGTTCAGCGCGAACTTCGACGCGTTGTAGGCGGTGGCCTGCGGGAAGGCGTTCGCTCCCGCCAGGCTCGAGATGTTGATGATGTAGCCGCCGCCGCGCGCGCGCATCCGGGGAATGGCCGCGCGGCAGCAGAGGAAGACCCCGGTGACGTTCGTCTCGAGGATGGAGTTCCATTCCTCCAGCGTGGTCTGCTCCAGGTTCTTGAAGAAGCCGATCCCCGCGTTGTTCACGAGGACGTCCACGCCGCCGAACCGGTCGGCCGCCGCGCGGACGAGCGCCTCGACGTCCTCCTCGCGCCGCACGTCGCAGACGACGGCGAGCGCTTTCCCGGGATTCCGGACTTCCAGCCGCTTGCCGACGGCGGCGACTTCGGCGGGGTGCCGCGCGCAGACCACGACCGACATGCGAAGATCGAGGAGCGCCTCCGCGATCGCGAGGCCGATCCCCTTCGTCCCGCCCGTCACGACGGCGACGCGATCCCTCACCCCGGTTCCCGAATCGATCATCGTTCCACTCCCATCGTTCACGCTCCCCCGACGGCGAGCGCGGCCAGTCCATCCTCCAGCGCGTGGCGCAACGCCTCGATTCTACCCGTAAAGAAGTGGTCCGCGTGCGGCACGATTCGGAGGGCCGTCCGCCCCAGCCGGGAGAGCCGCTCGTGGAGCGCCCGCATGTCCTCCGCCGAACCGTAGCGGTCGTGATCTCCCTGCACCAGAAGGAGGGGCCAGGGGAGCCGATCGAGGAAGTCGAACCGGCGGCCGTCGAGATTGGCCGTGACCGGTAGCCCGAGCCCGATCGCCTGGGCGACGTCGGGGTCGCGCATCGAGTACGTGAGCGCGATCCACGACCCGAACGAGAAGCCCGCGACCCAGATGCGGCTTCGGCCCGTTCGCGCGCGCGCGTACGCCGCCGCCGCGGCCAGATCCTCCACTTCCCCCGCCCAGCCGGAACCCGAGTAGGCGCCCTGGCTCTTCCCCACGCCGCGGAAGTTGAAGCGAAGCGTCGGGTGCCCGGACGCTTCGAGCACACGGTAGACCGTGTGGACCACCTTGTTGTGCATCGAGCCGTGGTGCGCGGGGTGGGGATGGCAGATCACGGCCGCGGGGACGGCGGTGCCGGGGGGCCACGCGGCGGGCGGCGGCCCCGGGTCGGGCTGGCCCGGATCGCTCCAGAGTCCTTCCAGCGCGCCCTCCGGTCCCCCGAAGAGGACCGACTCGACGCGTCGCGGTGCGGTCACGGTGCGTCCCCTCCCGGCGATTCGGATCGCGCGAACGGCGGCCGGGCTTCGAGTTCCCGGCGTTTTCGGCCCGCAGTTTCTCCGGTATACTCGTCCATCTCAACCCTCAAATCCCGCTCCGGAGGAGGATTCCACGTGGCACTTCGCGCCGACACCTCGACCTTTCATGGCCTGAACCGGCCCGACCTCGTGGATATCTACCGCCTGATGCTCCTCTCCCGCCGGGCCGACGATCTCGAGATCAAGCTGAAGAAGCAGAACCTGATCTACTTCCAGATCAGCGGCGCCGGGCACGAGGCGGTCCTGGTGGCGGCGGGAAAGGCCCTTCGCACGGGCTACGACTGGTTCTACCCGTACTACCGAGACCGGGCCCTCATGCTGACGCTCGGCATGACGCCGCTCGAGATGCTCTACGAGGCCGTCGGCGCCGCGGCCGACCCGAATTCGGGCGGCCGCCAGATGCCGAGCCACTGGGGCCTGAAGCGCGCGAACGTGGTCACGCAATCGAGCCCGACCGGAACGCAGTTCCTCCAGGCGGTCGGCTGCGCCGAGGGGGGGCGCCTCCTCTCGACGATTCACGAGATCCGCGATCGCCGCCCCTCCTATCCCGACGAGGTCACGTACGTCTCCGCCGGCGACGGCACGACCAGCCAGGGCGAGTTCTGGGAGGCGATCAACAGCGCCGCGACCGGGAAGCTCCCGGTCCTCTTCCTCATCACGGACAACCAGTACGCCATCTCCGTTCCGGTGGAGGCGCAGACGCCGGGCGGCGACATCGGCCGCTGCATGAGCGGCGTGCCGGGGCTCCGCATCATGCGCGTGGACGGAACCGATCCGCTCGCCTCGTACAAGGCGATGCTGGAAGCGGCGGAGTGGATGCGGGGCGGGAACGGTCCCGTGCTCCTCCACGCGATGGTGATCCGGCCTTACGGCCACTCCATGTCCGACGACGAGCAGTCGTACAAGCCGCCGAAGGAGCGCGAGGAGGAGGCGCGGCGCGATCCGGTCCAAGTCTATCCCGAGTTCCTCATCCGGGAGGGGATCGCGTCGCGGGAGGAGATCGACCGGATCCGGGCGGACGTCGAAGCCGAGCTGGCGCAGGCCGAGGCCGCGGCGCTGGAGGCCCCGAAGCCGAGCCCCGCGACCGTCTACGATCACCTCTACTCGCCCACGGTCGATCCCACGAGCCGCGCCTTCGAGACGGAGCCTCGGTTCGAGGGAAACCCCGAGACGATGGTCACCCTGATCAACCGCTGCATGAAGGACGAGATGGCGCGCGATCCGCGCATCGTCGCGTTCGGCGAGGACGTGGCCGACGCGACGCGCGAGGAGCACCTGACCTCGGTCTCGGGCAAGGGGGGCGTCTTCAAGGTGACGCACGGGCTGCAGAAGGCGTTCGGCAAGCGCCGCGTCTTCAACTCGCCGCTCGCCGAGGCGAACATCGTCGGGCGCGCCGTCGGGATGGCGACGCGCGGGATCAAGCCGGTCGTGGAGATCCAGTTCTTCGACTACATCTGGCCCGCGATGATGCAGATCCGAAACGAGCTGGCCATGATCCGGTGGCGCTCGAACGGAGACTTCTCCTGCCCCGTCGTGATCCGCGTGGCGACAGGCGGGTATCTCCAGGGCGGCTCCATCTACCACAGCCAGTCGGGCGAGAGCATCTTCTGCCACTGCCCCGGGCTCCGCGTCGTCTTCCCCGCGACCGCGCTCGACGCGAACGGACTCCTCCGCACGTCCATCCGCTGCGACGACCCCGTCCTCTTCCTGGAGCACAAGCACCTCTACCGCCAGCCGCACGCGAAGGCCCCCTACCCCGGCGCCGACTACATGGTCCCGTTCGGGAAGGCGCGCACGGTGCGGGAGGGCGCGAACGTCACGGTCGTGACGTGGGGCGCCACGGTGAATCGCGCCGCGCTCGCCGCCCAGCGGCTCGAGGCCGACGGGATCGGCGTCGAGGTGATCGATCTCCGCACGCTCGTTCCGTGGGACCGGGACGCGGTCGCCGCGTCGGTGCGGAAGACGGCGCGCGCGCTCGTCCTCCACGAGGACGTCCTGACCGCGGGATTCGGCGGCGAGATCGCGTCGTGGATCGGCGAGGAACTCTTCGAGTCGCTCGACGCGCCGGTGCGCCGCATCGGAGCCACCGACACGCCGGTCGGCTACGCCCCCGATCTGGAGGACGCGATTCTGCCCCAGGTGGACGGCATCACGGCGGCGTTGAGGGACTTGGCGCGGTACTAGGCGCGGATCAGCGGGAGAGGATCGAGAGGTAGGCCGTCCACGGGCCTACCTCGTTTTCGTACCGCTTCGCCATGACGCGGGCGATCTGCGCGAGGTGCGAGAGATCGTGCGCGACCCACGTGGCGAGGTGCTGGCGGAGCGTGACGGGCCCGAACTCGGGATGGCGGCCGGTGCGGTCGAGATCGGCCTCGGTCAGCGCCTTCGATCGGAGGAGCGCCAGGTTCGCCGAGCGGAGCGCGTCGAACGTATCGAGCAGGTCCGCGAGCGACTTCCCCTTCGACGCCTCGAACATCGCCGTCCGGTCGAACACCGGAAACGGCATCGCTTCGCCGTGCTGGAGGAGATGCTCCGCGCGCGGGAGCCAGTCGGTCCGCTCCCCGTGGATCAGGTGGCCCACCACGTCGAACGCGCTCCAGGTCCCGGGCCCCTCGTTCGTCGCGGTCCAGGCGTCGGGGAGTCCCGAGAGCCACGCGCGGAGGATGCCGGGCGTCCGGGACAGCATCGCCACGGCCTCGTCCAGCCGGTAGACGCGATCGCTCATGGAACGAGCGTCACCGTTTCCCCGGCGAGCCGCACGCGTCCCTCCGCCACCAGCTTCTCCAAGTGGGCGGCGAGGGTCCGCGACGCGAGCCGCGGATCGGCGCCCGGCGTGTCGGCGTAGACCCGGTCGCGGAGTTCGTCCTTCGTCATCGGTCCGTTCGCGAGCGCGTGGAGCACGCGCCCTTCCCGCATGAGGCGATGCTCGATC
>DATIQI010000402.1:0-7225 GCA_035470985.1 Acidobacteriota bacterium | reverse complement strand
CATGGAGGCGGGGCACGCGGCGCAGAACGTCCTTCTCGAGGCGACGGCGCTCGGCCTGGCGGCGGTCCCGGTCGGGGCGTTCGACGACGCCGGCGTCCGGGCCGCGCTCGAGCTGCCGCCCGACCGGGAGCCCCTCTATCTGATTCCGGTGGGGCACGCCCGGCCCTGAACCGAATCCGCGACGACCGCCGAATCGAGAGGCCCCGGCGACTCGCGCCGCCGGGGCCTTCGTGATTCCAACGTGCAGCCGTCTCGATCCCGGGCCTAGCCCCGGTCGAGCAACGGCACGTACATCCGCTTCGGCGATCCGATGTAGACCTGGCGCGGACGGGAGATGCGGAAGTCCTTGTCGTGCCGCATCTCGAGGTACTGCGCGATCCAGCCGGGGAGCCGCCCCATCGCGAACATCACGGTGAACATGTTCACCGGGATTCCGAGCGCCTTGTAGATGACGCCCGAGTAGAAGTCGACGTTCGGATAGAGCTTCCGGCTCACGAAGTACTCGTCCTTCAGCGCGACCTCTTCCAGTCGCATCGCGATCTCGAGCAGCTTGCTCGAGCCGCCCACCTTCGAGAGGACCTCGCCGCACGACTTCTTCAGAATGGCCGCGCGCGGATCGTAGCTCTTGTAGACGCGGTGGCCGAAGCCCATGAGGCGGGTCGTGTCGTTCTTGTCCTTCGCCTTCGCGAGGAACTTGTCGGCGCTTCCTTCCTCCTTCTCGATCCGCTCCAGCATCTCGATCACTTCCTGGTTCGCCCCGCCGTGGAGCGGTCCCCAGAGCGCGCTGATGCCGGCCGCGATGCTGGCGAAGAGATTCGCCTTGGCGCTGCCGACGATCCGCACGGTGCTCGTGGAGCAGTTCTGCTCGTGATCGGCGTGGAGGATGAGGAGCAGGTCGATGGCGCGCGCGAAGACGGGATCGACCTCGTAGTCCTCGCTCGGCACGCCGAACATCATCCGCAGGAAGTTCGACACGTAGTCGAGCTTGTTCATCGGATAGAGGAAGGGCTGCCCGATCGAGTGCTTGTAGGAATAGGCCGCGATGGTCGGCATCTTCGCGATCAGCCGGACGATCGTGTCGTGGACCTGCTGGTCGCTCTCCGGCTGCTGGTAGAACGTGGCGAGCGCGCCGACGGCCGCGGAGCAGGTCGGCATCGGATGCGCGTCCTTCGGGAGCGCATCGAAGAAGCGGCCGAAGTCCTGATGGAGCATCGTGTGGACCTTCACCTCCTGGGTGAAGTTCTGCAGCTCGGCGTTCGTCGGCAGCTCGCCGTACATGAGGAGCCACGCGACTTCGAGGAACGTGCTCTTCGCGGCCAGCTCCTCGATCGGGTATCCGCGATAGCGCAGGATCCCCTTCTCGCCGTCGATGAAGGTGATCGCGCTCCGGCACGAGCCCGTGTTCCCGAGGCCCGGATCGAGCGTGATACATCCGGTGGAGGCGCGGAGCTTCTCGATGTCGATGGCCGTCTCGTTCTCCGTGCCGACGATCATCGGGAGTTCCACGGTCTTGCCGTCGACCGTCAGGGTGGCGGTCTTGACGCCTTTCAGATCTTCGACTTTGGGTGTCATGGCGTTCCTCTGCTGACAGGTGTGCGGCGATCCCCTGCCAGATTGTCAGGTATTCGTGGCAGAGGCTGGGACTCGAATCTAATGGCGCGCCATGGTCTTGGAGTTCCGGGAGCGCGCCCGGGGCAGTCAAGCAACACTATGTAAGGCACGATCAGTGCCGGAGCCTCTCATCCCCAAGTACCCCCACCGGACCCAATCGAGCAAAACCGCTCATTCCGCTCCCGAATCGTACCCAATCGACACAGCGCCGGCAGAGCCAAAGCATTGGTACGTATGCGGTTAACGTCAGGCACGGCACCTGCTATACAAGGCCCACACGTATACAGAAGCGACCGTTCTCGATAGGGGCGAGTGCGATCGCCGCAGTCTCCGACAGCAATCGAACGGACACCTGGAAGGAGCGTGGCGATGCTGGTACGCCGCCTAATTCGATACGGGCTCGTGGCCCTGATCGCCTGCCTCCCGCTGGCGACGCCGCCCGCCCGAGCCGCCGAACCAAACGGCGGCAGCTTCAATCTCTCGGCTCTCGGGCTCGCGCGCATGTCCGAACAGGTCCCGCTGAAGGCCCTCGGGGCCGACGGCTCCTACGGCGTTCGCCTGACCCTCGACGGAGCCGATGTCGAGTTGGTGCTCCAGCCCTACTCGCTCCGCAGTCCCGTTTGCGAGGCGGTCGTCGAGGGCCCGGGCGGCGCCCGCACGAAGATCGACCTTCCTCCCAGCACCACCTATCGCGGAACCGTGCGGGGCGGCGCGCGGGGCGTCGTCGCCGCGTCCATCGACGGCGATCGCCTGCGGGCCCGGATCCTCCTGGACGACGGGAACGAGTGGTACGTGCAGCCGCTTCCCGCGGGCTTGGGCGGCGCGCACGCCGTCTATCGGGTCGAGGATGTCGCGGAGGCGGGCGGCGCCTGCGCCGCGGAGGGAGCTCCGGAGGCGACGCGCGAGCCGCTGGCCGCTCCCGGCGCCCAGTCGAGCGGCTGCGTGGACGCCGACCTCGCCATCGAAGCCGAGTACGGGTACTACGCCTGGTGCGGCGGGACGAGCACCGCGACCATCAACGACATCGACGCGGTGGTGAACGCGCTGGAGCTGATCTACGCGCGCGACGTGAAGATCGGCTACCGCATCACGACCTACCTGATCCAGACGACCAGCGGGAAATACTCCGCCGGCGACGCGAGCACGAAGATGAACCAGTTCCAGACCTGGTGGAACGCCAACCAGGGGTCGGTGACGCGCGACCTGGCCCATCTCATGACCGGTCCGCTGAACAGCGGCCAGCTCGGCAACGCCTACTTCTCCGTCCTCTGCAACACCAGCCAGGCCTACGGCGTTTCCTACACGTACTGGACCTCGAACTGGGCGAACCGCGTGGCGGTGATGGCCCACGAGATCGGGCACAACTGGGGCGCCACCCACTGCAACGGGCAGCCCGACTGCGCCATCATGTGCCCGAACATCGGCGGCTGCTCCACCGACATGACGCGCTTCAGCCCGGGCAGCATCCGGGAGATCGAGACCTACCGCACGCAGAGCGGCGCGTGCCTCGCGAGCGGATCGGGCACGCCGACCGCGCTTCCTCCCACGGCTCGGAACGACCGCGCCGTGGCGCTTCGCGGCACGGCCGCCACCATCAACGTCCTGGCGAACGACTTCGACCCGAATTGCCAGACGATCACGGTGGGGAGCTACGCCACGCCGACGGCCAACGGCGGTTCGGTGAGCGCCTCGGGCGACAATCTCGTCTACACGCCGCCGGCCGGCTTCACGGGGCAGGACACCTTCACCTACACGGTGCGGGACGCGGGCGGCGAACAGAGCAGCGCCACGGTCACGGTCGCGGTGCAGGACCACCGGGCGCCCGACGTCGCGACCGGCGCGACCGCGGGGCTCCAAGTTCGCTACTACTACGTGCCGCCCCTCGACGGAAGCCTCGGCTCCATGCCGCCGCTCTCGAGTCCGTTCCAGGTCGAGACCGTGCCGACGCTCTCGATTCCGGCGACGACCGGCACGGTGGGCGAGAGCGGCCTCTCCGACAAGGTGGCCGCCCGGTGCACCGGAACGCTGACGCTCCCGAGCACGGGGACCTACACCTTCTATCTCACCGCGAGCGACGGCGCGAAGCTCTACATCGACGGATCGCTCCGTGTGGACAACGACGGGCTCCACGACGTCCGCGAGCGCTCGGCGAGCGTCTCGCTGACCGCGGGCGATCACGCCGTGGACGTGGACTATTACGAGGAGACGGGCACCGCGGCCCTGATCCTGGAACTCGCGGGACCCGGAATCGCGAGGAGCGAAATCCCCGCGTCGCTCTGGGGCTCGGCCGGCGTCCAGGTGGCCTACTTCAAGCTCGACTCCTCGATCATGCCGCCGCTCGCCGCCATGGTCCCCGAGCGGACGCAGGCCATCACCACGATCAGCTACCCCTTCTCGTGGGGCAACTTCGCCGGCAGCAACCGCGCGATCAACGTCGGCGCGGTCTTCGAGGGCTTCCTGACCGTTCCGGCCGACAACATCTACTACTTCGAGGTCACGTCGGAGGACGGCTCCAAGTTCTGGATCGGGGAGGATCTCGTGGTGGACAACGACGGGTACCACAACCGGGTCGCCGCCACGGGCGGCCGCGCGCTCCGCGCCGGACCGCACAAGTTCCGGCTCGAGTACTTCGCGCGGGACGGCGGCAACGCGCTCCAGATCCAGGTCTGGAGTTCGTCCCTCGCCAAGCAGACGGTCCCGGCCTCCTGGTGGAGCCGCCTCCCGACCTACCACGTGCCGACCGACTACGCGAACATCGCCACGGCCGTCGCCGCGGCGCCGGCGGGCTCCATGGTCTGGGTGGCCGCCGGGACGTACACGGGCACCGGGAACAAGAACCTCGATCTCGGCGGCAAGAAGATCGCCCTAGTCGGAGGCGGAGGACCGTCGCTGACGATCCTCGACGCCCAGAACTCGGGACGCGTCTTCCGGATCGTCGGCCACGCCCAGCCCGAGGCCCGCATCGAGGGATTCACGATCGCCAACGCCAACAATCCGTCCGGCATCGGCGGCGCGATGTACTTCGAGAACAGCTCGTTGATCGTTCGGGACTGCTACATCGAGGGGAATCGGAACGCGCAGAACGGCGGCGCGATCGGCATCGCCGGAAACTCGAGCCCCGTCTTCGACGCGTGCGTGATCTCGGGGAACCACTCGGACGCGGCCGGCGGCGCGATCCACGCCGAATCGAGCTCGCGTCCGTCGCTGATCGGCACCACGGTGAGCGCGAACTACTCCGACGCGGTCGGAGGCGGCGTGCACGCCACGGGCGGCGCGACCATCTCCTTCGAGCGGAGCATCCTCTGGGGCAACGTCTCGATGACGAGCGGCCATGAAGCCTGGACCGGCGACGCCACCGCCACCATCGCGTTCGCCTGCTCCGATGTCCGGAGCACGGGGCTCGGCGGTCTCGGCCTCGAGACCCTCGGCGCGGACAACATCATCAGCGATCCCGGATTCTGCGCCCCCGGCTCGGGAGCGAGGGCCCCGACGCTCAGCGGCAGCTATCGCGTCGTCCCGTCGTCGCCGGTCCTGAGCGGCGTCACGCCCTGCGGCCAGCAGATCGGCGCGCGCGGACCGGGCTGCAGCGCGGGAGCCATCACCGCGGTGGAATCGGCGCCCGGCGTGCTCGCGGGTCGCCTGGAGCAGAACGCGCCCAACCCCTTCAACCCGACCACGCGGATCGCGTTTACGGTGCCGCGCGGAGGGCCGACCACGCTCACGATCTACGACGTCGCCGGCCGCCTGGTCGCGACGCTGGTGGACCGCGACCTCCCCGCGGGACAGCACGAGGTCTCGTGGCACGGGACCGACGGCCTGGGCCGGCGTGTCGCGACGGGCGTCTACTTCTATCGTCTTCGAAGCTCCGGGACGTCGCTCACGCGGAGCATGGTGCTGCTGAAGTAGGACGGGCGGGACCGCGCTCAGCCGGCGCGGCGAATCTGCTTCAGCATCTCTTCGTTGGTGGGGAACTGCTCCATCGCCTTCCGGAGATCCAGGATCGCCTGCTTCGGCGGCACGTCGAGCGCCGCCCGGCGCAGGCGGTGGATCGCCTCCAGCTCCGCCGGCGGGTAGAGGAGCTCGTCGCGGCGCGTACCCGTCTTCGCGATGTTGATGGCGGGGAAGACGCGCTGGTCGGCGATCCCGCGGTCGAGCACGATCTCGCTGTTCCCCGTCCCCTTGAACTCCTCGAAGATCATGTCGTCCATGCGCGAGCCCGTCTCGATGAGCGCGGTCGCGAGAACCGTGATCGAACCGCCGTTCTCGATGTTTCGCGCCATGCCGAAGAACTTGCGCGGGATCTCGAGCGCCCGCGAATCGAGGCCCCCCGTCATCGTTCGGCCCCGGTCGGCGCCGTACGCGTTGAAGGCGCGACCCATCCGCGTGAGGCTGTCCACCAGCACGACCACGTGATGCCCGCACTCGAGCTCGCAGCGCACCTGCGCCATGCAGAGATTCGCCAGATGGACGTGCTCCTCCAGCGAGCGGTCGCTGCTGCTCGCCAGGACCTCCGCCGGCACCTTCCGCCGGAAGTGGGTCACCTCCTCCGGACGCTCGTCGATGAGGAGGAGCACGATCCGCGTCTCGGGGGCGTCCGCGTGGATCGCGATCGTCAATTCCTCCAGGAGCGTCGTCTTGCCCGCTTTGGGCGGCGAGACGATCAGTCCGCGCGTGCCCCGACCGATCGGAGCGAAGAGATCGATGACGCGCATGGAGAGATTCCCGCCCGCGCCGAGGCGGAAGCGCCGGTCGGGGTTCGTGGCCGTGAGGCGCGCGAAGGGTGTCCGGCGGCGATAGGCGTCGGGAGGGAGCGAGCAGACGGAATCGACGTCGTCGAGCCGCAAGCCCTGCTTGCCGGGCGTGGCGGGGCCGGCCACCAGGGCGCCGGTGATCAACTGGTGACGCTGGATGACCGGCGCGGGAACGAAGACGTCGCGAGAGTCCGGCTCGAAGGAGCGGGCCGGATCCCGAAGGAAGCCGCCGCCGCGTTCGAGGACTTCGAGAACCCCTGAGACGAGCGTGGACACGTTGGACGATTCCAGGGCCGAGGGGTGGTGGCGCTCGGAGCGAACGTCGGGCTCCTTGGGTGGCGCCTCAGGCAGGAGAAGCGTGGGCGCCGTCCGACCTCGGGTCGGCGCCCACGGGGGATTCTAGGGCGCGGCCGGGACGCCCTGCAAGGAGGAACGGCCCGGCCGCTTCACGCAGAACTCCTTCGCTAATTCCCCAGGTGGACCAGCTTCGCGGCCTTCACCGAGCCGCCGGCCTCCACGCGTACGAAATAGACTCCGCGGGCGAGGGGCGCGCCGGAAGTGTCGTGCCCGTTCCACCGGACCGTCCGGAGCGTGGCGCCCGTCGCGCGGCTCGCGCCGCTCGTGGTCGGGCCCGTGCCCGCGCCGCCGAGCCTTGCGACGCACCGGCCGCTCGCGTCGAAGACGCCCGTTCGCGCCGAAACGCCGGCGGGCGCCGCGAAGGAGATTTCGTACCCGCCGCCGGTCCGCGTGACGCGAAGGGCGGACGCCGCGGCGTCGTCGCCCGCCGCCCCGCGTTCCGAACCGCGCGCCGCCGCGCGATACGCCGCCGCACCCGCGGCGCCGGCGGCGCCGCCGGCGCGCCC
>DATIQI010000401.1:0-2258 GCA_035470985.1 Acidobacteriota bacterium | reverse complement strand
GCGTGGGCTTCAGCCTCCGCACCAACCTGGGCGGCTACGTCGTCCTCCGATACGACGTGGCCCGGCGGACCGACTTCCGCGATGTGGAATCCGAATGGCGCCGGGAGTTCTACCTAGGATTTGACTTCTAGGCGCCGGAGGTTCCACGCCCAGGGATGGGCCGCGATCGCGGCGGCGCTCGCGCTCGCCGCGGGGCCCCCGCGCGCGGTGGAAGCGGCGGGGGCCGACTCGACGGTCGCCGCGCCCGGGGCGACCGCGCGCGCCCCGGGCGTCTCGCCCGATTCCGCCGCCGGCCTCTCCTGGGTCTCGGTCGTCACGATTCCGCCCGGCCTGCGCGTCTTCGTGAACGGCGTCGACGCGGGGACGTCGCCGGTCGAGCCGCGCGAGGTCGCGTCGGGCCGCGTGCTCGTCCGCGCCTTCGCCCCCGATCCGCGCCGCTTCGAGCCGGACGCGGACGGTGTCGCCGCGACCCTCGCTCCGGGCGAAACCCTTCACGTCCGGCTCGATCTTCGCCCGCGGATCCTCCTGCGCAGCGCTCCCGAGCCCGCGCGGGTGGCGCTCCTCGCGACGGGCGCCGGCGGCGCCGAGAGCGCGGCCGGCGAGACGCCGCTCCGGCTCGCGCCCGGCCGGCTCGAGACCGCGCTCGTCCGCGTCGGCGCCGCCGGGTACGCCGACTCGATCGTCTCCGGGCCGGACCTCCTCGACCGGGCCGAGATCCGGGAGGGCGTGGTGACGATCGCGCTTCGCTCGCTTCACCTGCCGCCGGCGGGCCCGCCGCCCAAGCCTTCCCTCTTCGGGCGGAGCTGGTTCCGCTGGGCCCTGATCGGGACCGGAGCCGCGCTCACCGGAACGGCCGCGATTCTCCGGCACGAGGGGGACCGCTCCTACGACCGCTACCTCCAGGAGACGCGCCCCGCCGAGATCGAGCGGCTCTACGACCAGACGGTTCGGTACGACCGGTGGTCCTCGATCTCGCTCGGGGCGGGGCAGGCCACGCTCACGGCCGGGCTCTTCCTCCTGATGACCGGAGTCGGGCGATGAAGCGCCCTCGCGCGGCGCCGGCCGCGGCGGCGGCGCTCGCGCTGGCCGCGCTCCTCTCCGGCTGCACGACGCGCGACCGGCTGAACCCGCTCGATCCCGCGAATCTCGAGACGCGGGGCGAAATCCCCGGGTTCGCGGCGGTCGCGGGGAACGGCGTCGTCTCGCTCCAGTGGACGCGGCTCACCCAGACCGGGGTCTCCGGCTACGCCCTCCAGCGCTGGAAGCCGGGCGAGGCGCCGTCGTTACTGCCGGGCGCGGTCTTCGGCTCGGGCGCGAGCAGCGCGGCCGACTTCGACGTGCAGAACGACTCCACGTACGTCTATCGCCTGATCGCGCGCTTCGCCTACGGCGACAGCGCCTTCAGCGCGCCCGACACCGCGTCGCCCGGTCCCACCTACGTCGCGGTCCTCTCGGCCGGGGAGCCGGCGGTCTTCGTCCTCGCCCCCGACGCGCGCGACGTGGTGGCGGCGATTCCGGCCGCCGAGGCCTTCGAGGACGCCGACATCGACCGGGATCGGAACGTGCTCTGGCTGAGCGATCCGGTTTCGGGCGTCGTCCTGCGCCGCGGGCTCTACGGCGAGATCGCGGGCGCGACCCTGATCGTGCCGGGCGTCACGGACGTCTCGGTCTCGAACCTCCGGGGCGTCGGGTGGGTCGCCGCGCCCGACTTCGGCGTCCTCCAGGCCTACGGGCCCGATCTCCAAGACCCCGTGGCGCGGATCTCGGTGAACGGGCTCGGCCATCCGCGCGTGGTCGAGGCCGGAACGCTCGATCCCACCGTCTGGGTCGGCACCGACGAAGGCGTCGTCCACCGCCTGCAGCCCTCCGACGGCGCGGAGCTCGAGCAGTGGAGCCTCGGCGCGCCCATCCGAGCCATGGCGCTCGACCAGGCGACTCGCGCGGCATGGGTGGTGACCGCGCGGGGCGGCGTAAACGACCTCTACCACCTGGTGCCGGGCGATACGACGAGGGCGGCGATCCGGATCGGGCTCGACAATGTGGCCGACGTCGAGGTCGAGGAGGTCACGCGCACGCTCTGGGTGAGCGAGCGAGGGCAGCCGCGCTCGGGCGCCGGACGCGTCACGCGCCTCGCGAGCGACGGATCGGTCCTCGCGTCGGTCGGCGGGCTCGAGCCGTACGGCATCGCGATCGATCCGGGGACCGACCGGGCGTGGGTCTGCGATCTCGCCTCCAACCGGCTCCTCCTCCTCGACGCG
>DATIQI010000400.1:0-2211 GCA_035470985.1 Acidobacteriota bacterium | reverse complement strand
CGCTCGTCGAGCGCGATGATCTCGGTTTTGGTGCCGCACAAGTCGATGCCGAGGCGCCTGCTCTGGACCCGGATGCACGAGCCGCTCTACGACCCCGCCTCGTTCCTCGCCGCGCTCGCGGCGCTCCGGCGTCGCGGCGTCTCCTTCCGGGCGACCCTCGCGGGCGACGGGCCGCTTCGCGCGACGCTCGAGGAGACCGCCGCGCGGGACGGGATCGCGGACGCCGTCCGCTTCGCCGGCCACGTCGACGAGGCGGCCCTTCGCGCGCTCCTTCGCGAGCACGAGGTCTACGTGTCGATGTCGCGCTCCGACTCGACGTCGCAGTCGCTCCTCGAAGCGATGGCGGCGGGCCTCTACCCCGTCGTGAGCGACATCGCGGGGAATCGGGCGTGGGTCGGCTCGCGCGACCGCTCCGCGTCGCGCTACGCGGAGCGCGGGCTCCTCGTGCCGGCGGGCGATCCGGCGGCGCTGGCCGAGGCGCTCGGGGCCGTCGCGTCCGATCCGGACGCCGGCGCCCGCGTGGCGCGCGGCGCGGCGCTGGTCCGCGCGGAGGCCGACTGGAACGAGACGGTGGCGCTGACGGAGTCGCGGCTCGTCACGCTGGCCCGCGCCGGGGGAGCGCGCGCGTGAACCGGCTCCTCGTCCTCGCCTACTTCTTTCCGCCCCTGGGAGGCGGCGGCTGCCAGCGGACGCTGAAGCTGGTCCGATACCTCGAGCCGCGCGGGTGGGCCGCGACGGTGGTGACGGTGAAGGATCCCGACTACTGGATCCTCGACCCCTCCCTCCTCGAGGAGGTGCCTCCCTCGTGCGAGATCCTCCGCGTGAACGCGCTCACGTCGCAGCGGCTCCTCCGGCTCCTCGGCCGCGCCGGATTCCGCGTGGAGGAACGCCAGGGCGCGCGGCGCGCGGGGATGTTCCGCGCGCTCCGGCGGCTCCAGCAGGCGGCCGCGATCCCCGACGGGTACCGCCCCTGGGCGTCCGCCGCGCGGCGCGCCGCCGCGAAGCGGATCGAGCGCGGCGGCGTGGGCGCGCTCTGGACGACCTCCTCGCCCGAGAGCGCGCACCTCGCGGGGCTCGCGCTGAAGCGGCGGTTCGGACTTCCGTGGGTCGCCGACTTCCGCGATCCGTGGGTGGGGCGCGTGACGTACGCGCCGCCGACGGCATGGCACGACCGCCGCCATCGCGCGCTCGAGGCGGAGGTGGTCGCCGCCGCGGACCGCGTGACGATGGTGAGCGAGGCGATGGCGGATCGCTATCGCGCGCGCTATCCCGCCCTCGCGCCCGGCCGCTTCGTCGTTCTTCCGAACGGATACGATCCCGACGACTGGACGCGCGCCGCGGCGCTCGCCGCGCCGCACGAAGAGGAAGCGCGCGACCGCGGGCGTTTCGTGCTGCTACACGCGGGACAATTGGCGCACCGGCCGACGGTGGGCGATCTCCTCGAAGCGGCGCGGCGGCTCCTCGCCGAGAAGCCGTCGCGCCGCGAGACGCTCCGGCTCCGCTTCATGGGAGGAAACGAGGGGCTCGACGCGCGCGCGATCGAGCGCGCGGGGCTCGCGGACATCGTCGAACTGGTTCCCTCGCGCCCGCATCTGGAGGCGCTCGCCGCGATGCGTCGCGCCGGTGCCCTCGTTCTCCTCGGTCACGGAGGGGACGCCGACTCGCTCCTCTACACCGGGAAGATCTACGAGTACCTGTCCAGCGGGCGCCCGGTCGTGGCCATTCTGGAGGAAGGGCCGGCGGCTTCGCTCCTCCGCGCCACCGGGCGGGGTCACGCGTGCCGTCCGGGGGACGTGGCCTCCGTCCAGGCCGCGATCGGAGCCCACCTGGAAGCCTGGGAGTCGGGTGGAGCGAGCCCGGGCTCCCCACTAACACCCCTCGCCCGCGAGTGGGAGCGGGCCGACATGGCCGCCAAGGCGGCCGAGCTTCTCGACGGGCTCCTGGCCGCTCGCTGACGCCCCACCGTTACCCCACGATTACCCCCATTTCGTAAGCCTTTGGGTTCCATGTAGGTAAAAATTATTTTTTCTGACAAATCCGCGTTGACACCCCCTGGGTCGCCGCCTAGAGTGCGTCCGGGTGGTGGGAAGTGGGGAATCGTGGGGAACGAGCCGGTGGCCTTCCCACCGGCTCCAAAATTGAAAATTATCGGCGAAACGGACGTGTCGGGGATGGCTACGTTCCGCGGAAGCTACGAACACACCATGGATC
>DATIQI010000399.1:0-1988 GCA_035470985.1 Acidobacteriota bacterium | reverse complement strand
CCCCCTTCCACCTGGAGCAGAAAGCCCGCAGGATGTTCGCTCAGCGCGCGGGAAGACTGTCCGGGACGACCCGCTCCTGCGCCATGGAAGGCGCCGGGGGCGCCAGGAGGGCCGCCGCTAGAAGGGCCGGGAGGGCGAACTTGCCGAATCGTCGCGAGGAGTTCGAAGAAGTGCCGTCGTGCATGTCCGGATCAGGCTAACAGATGAAACTGCAAGGCGTCAACGGCGCGACGCCGGGATTCGCCCGGCGTGCCGGGAGATCGTTCCGTTTGGGACAAGCCCGAGAAAGGAGTTCGGATTGCATCAAGCACACTCCCGGGTAAGCCGATGAATTAGGAAAGGCCGGGGGGCCTTTGCCTCGTCATCGAGGGTTGCCTTATGCATTCATACCCCGATCGCGTCGGGCGTCTCCGCCACGGCGCGCAAATGGCTCTGATGGGCGGTCTCTTGGCGATGGAACTCGCCTTCGCGCCGCCGGTGGGTGCTGCGCGCCCCGGCGACGACGATCCGGCGGCCGCCGCGGCTGAATTCCGCCAGATTTGCGACGAGCTGGAGGCGGCGCGCGGGGGGCTCCGCGCCGCGGCCATCACGAGCGAGGAATTCGCCGACCGGATCCTCGGCCTTTTCGTCCGGGCCGACAGCCTGAGCCAGCGCGTCCCGCGCGGCGGCTGGATCCGGGGCGGCGACGCCCGAGCCGGGGGCTCCTTCTCCCTCTCGCGCGCGGTCCGCTACCTGATCGAGTCGCTTCGGGAGAACTACGTGGGGATCGCGGCGGGGAACGGGTTAAACTTCATCGCGGCCGATCGGGCGTATCAGGCCGCGGTCGCGTGGCGCTCCGGAATCGAAACGGCCTACGCTCCCGCGGCTCGTTGAGGGTATGTGGAGCTGGTGGGGATCGAACCCACTACCTCTTGACTGCCAGTCAAGCGCTCTCCCATCTGAGCTACAGCCCCGTGCGGAATGGAACCGGAAAACGGTACGACGCCGCGCCGGTTGACGTCAACCCGTAACGCCTCGCCATGCCCTGGAGGAACCGAGCGTGACCACGCAGCACCGCCCCTTCGAGGGCCGCCGATACCACTTCAGCGGCGTCGGAGGGAGCGGCATGGCGCCCCTCGCGCTCCTCACCTCCTCGCTCGGCGCCTCGGTCACCGGATCCGACCGGAATCTCGATCGCGGCGTCTCGCTTCCGATCTTCGAGTACCTCGCGCGCGGCGGCGTTCAGCTCGTGCCCCAGGACGGGAGCGGCGTCCACGCCGGGCTCGACGCCGTCGTCTATTCCACGGCCGTCGAGCGGAGCAATCCGGACATGGTGGCCGCCCAAAACGCGGACGTTCCGCTCGTCCGCCGCGGGACCTTCCTCGCATCGGTCGCGGCGTCCCGCCGCACGATCGCCGTCGCGGGAACGAGCGGCAAGTCGACCGTCACAGCCATGATCGCGCACGTCCTCTGGGCGACCGGGCGCGACCCCTCCTTCCTCGGCGGCGGACCCGCCGCAGCGCTCCCGGGGACGATTCCTCCCGGAAGCCTTCGCCTCGGCGGCAGCGACTGGTTCGTGGTCGAGACCGACGAGAGCGACGGAAGCGTCGCGGAGTTCGCCCCCTCCGTCGCGGTGCTCACGAACCTGAGCCGCGACCACAAGGAGGTCGCGGAGACCGCCCGGAACTTCGAGCGGCTTCTCGGCGGAACGAGCGGAACCGCCGTGATCCACGTCGCCGATCCGCCCCTCGCGACCGTGGCGATTCCGCCCGCGCTCCCCCTCCTTCGCGTGGCGTCCGAGGACGCCGCCACCTGGGCTCCCGCCGATCTGGTCGCGCGGGGCGTGGCGCTCGACCCGCGCGGCGTCTCCTTCCGGCTGGGTGGCGGCGCCCAGTTGGTATGGTACTCAGCTCGCGGGAGGAACATTCTGCCTCGGCAACACGGTCATGCACGTCACGCGAGGCATTTCGGGGGAAACGCCCATGCGGTGGCTCTGCCCGCCTGAGATC
>DATIQI010000398.1:0-25701 GCA_035470985.1 Acidobacteriota bacterium | reverse complement strand
AACAGCCCGAGCAATCCGACCGGCGCCGTCGTCCCGGAATCGACGCTCCGCGCCCTCTACGACCTGGCGCGGGAGCACGACCTCTGGGTGATCAGCGACGAGGCGTACGAGGACATCGTCTTCGACGCGGCGCACGTCTCCGTGGCTTCGTTCGAGCGGGACCTGCCCGCGAACGACCGGCGCGTCTTCGCCCTCTTCACGTTTTCGAAGTCGTACGCCATGACGGGGTTTCGGCTCGGCTACATCGTGGCGCCGAACCTCGCCACGGGAACCATCCTCCGAAAGACGCAGGAGCCCCTGGTAGGGAGCACCGCCTCCATGATCCAGTGGGGCGGGCTCGCGGCGCTGAGCGACGACGCCCCGATCGCCGCCATGCGCGACGCCTACCGCCGCCGCCGCGACCTGGCGGTCGGGATGCTCCACGACGCGGGACTCATCGACTACACGCCGCAGGGCGCGTTCTACGTGCTGGCCGACGTCTCCTCGACCGGGATGACCGGCGACGCGTTCGCGAAGGCGCTGCTGGAAGAGGAGAAGGTCTGCGTCGCGCCGGCGGCGGGATTCGCGTTCGCCCCCGAATTCGACGCGGCGGGGCTCCCGATCGGCGCCATCGCCCCGGGCGCCGCGGCCCCCGACTACCCCGTGAATCCCAAGGCGCGCCACCTGGTGCGGATCGCCTTCTGCGTCTCCGACGAGAACGTGAAGGAAGGGATCGCGCGATTCATCCGGTTCGCGGAGCGCTGCCGCGAGAAGAAGGGCGTTCACGCGGGGGGTTGATTCGCCCCGCGACGCGGGCCGTGCGCGGGGCCGCCCGGCCCGCGCACGAGCCCCTCGATCCGCCCTACTCCGCCGGCGCCGGCTCGGGCTCCAGGGCCACCCGCACGCCACCCGTCCGCTTCGCCACGAAGTTGAAGAGCGCCGCAATCGTCCATCCCCCGATCCAGCCTATGAAGACACCGAGGAACGGGTAGAGGATCATGAAGGCGAGGCTCATGCCCAGGCTCCCCCGGTCGCCGGTGCCGGGAGGCGCCATCAGCATGCCCAGGAGCAGGAACGGGATCGTGATGACCGCGAAGACCGCCATCATCACGCCGTAGATCACGGCCATCACGTTCGCCCACTGAACGGCGTCGATGCGCTGCAAGCGATAGTTCATGGCTCGGCCTCCCTACCGGGGGACGGGGTCGCCGGGTTTCCACCCGCGGGTCGCAAGGGTATCGAGCAGGAGAATCACTTCACGGCGGCGCTCGTGCGTCGTCAGGAGGACCAGGTCCCCCGCCCGCGCCCAGGCGAGCGCCTCGTGGATCGCGGCGAGCTCCCCGTCGTGCCGGGACAGGGAAGCGGCGGCCGCGCCGAGTCTCCGGAACTCGTGCTCGAGAATCTCGGGAACCGCGCCCCGCTCCCGGCCGCGCAGGTAATCCTCCAGCTCCTTCACGAAGATCCGATCGGGTCGCATCGCCCACGCCGCGCCCGCCAGCTCGCGGATGGAGGCGTCGTCCCGGTCCCCCGCCTGGCCGATCACCAGAGCGCGCCTCGACGCCGGTAGCGCGGCCGTCATCCGCGCGAGCGCCTCGACGCCGTGCGGATTGTGCGCGAAGTCGACGATCGCGGTCACGCCGCCGAGGTTCCAGACGTTCGCCCGGCCGGGATTCCGGTCCGGGTCGCTCCGGAAGGTGGTCAGCGCGCGTGTGATCGCGTCGGTCGGGAGGCCGAGCGTCATGGCGCCCCCGATCGCGGCGAGCGCGTTCGCCACGTTGTGGCGCGCCGCGCCGCCGAACGCGACCGGGATCTCTCCGACGCGGGCGAGCGGCGTCCGGGCGCCGCCCCGCGCGAAAACCAGCGTATCGCCCTCCAGGAGGCAGCCGTCGCCGCCGGCGGCGAGGTGGCGCGCGACGAAGGGATGCGCCGCGTCGAGCGTGAACCACGTGACGGGACGGCCGAGCCGCGCCCCGCGCTCCAGGAGGAGCGGGTCGTCCGCGTTCAGGACCACGCGTCCCTCGGGCCCCACCGCCTTCGCGACGACCAGCTTCGCGTCCGCCAGCGCGTCCACGTCCTCGATTCCGAACTCGCCCAGGTGGTCGTTCGCGACGTTCGTGACGATCGCGCCCGAGACCGACGGGAGCGGGAGCCCGCGCCGGAGTATGCCGCCGCGGGCGACCTCGAGCACGCCGACCTCCACGCGCCGGTCGCGAAGCACCGTCCGCGCCCCGTTCGGGCCGGAGTAGTCCCCTTCCGCCACGAGGTCGTCCCCGACCGTGACGCCGTCGGTGGAGGTCACCCCGGCCGTGCGGCCCGCTTCCGCGACCATGGCGCCGAGGAGGCGCACGGTCGTGCTCTTTCCGTTCGTGCCGGTGACGAGGAGCGTCGGCACGTCGTGGATCACGCTCCAGTCGATCCGCGGGACGACCCGTTCCGATTCCTCGGCCGGCCACGCGACCGATCCCGATCCGAGGCCGACCGAGACGCGCTTGTCGTCCGCGAGGAGCGTCGCGCCGCGGCGGAGCGCTTCGGCCGCGAGCGCGAGGAGCCAGGGCTTCCGCTCCTCCGCGACGGACTCGCGAAGGGAACGAAGCGCCTCCTCGCGGTCGGGCGGCGCCGCGCCGTCGAGCGAGGCGGCGGCGGCGGCCCACGCGGCTTCGTTCACGTTCGTGGCGGCGTAGAGGACGTCGGCCGGAGCGCCGAAGGCGAGGAGGAGGCCGTGCGGGTACGAACGCGACGCGACGGGGGCGCCGGACCATCCGACGCCCTCGAGCAGGGGGGCGAGGGCGGCGCGCCACGCCGAGTCGGCGCGCGCGGAATCGGCGCCTTCGAGGCGGACGTCGAGCATCGCCCCGGGACCGTCCAGGAGCAGATTCGGCCCCGTGAGGCGGCGCGAATCCTCCACGCGCATCAGTCGGTCGTTTCCGTTTCGCGAGCGAGGCGGACGCCCCGCTCGTCCCGGATGAGGAGCTGCCCCTCGTCGAGGAGGAGTTCGCCCGGCGCCCGCTCGATTCCGGCCGGCACCGGCGCGTGGTCGCCGTTCCCGGCCGTCACTTCGGGCCGGAACCGGACGATCTGGTTCCAGGAGCGCGCCAGGGCGTCGGCGAACACGAGGAGGAGATCGCCGTGCCGTCCGAGGCGGAGCGCCGCGTCGATCGCCTCCTGCTCGTCGGGAACGACGTCGATCGCCTGCGCCGAGACGCCCGCCTCCAGGAGCGCCGAGCGGAGCATCCGCGGGACCTCGTCGCTCGCCCGGCCGCGGAGACCGTCGTCGCGGCGGCAGATGTAGTGATCGAAGTAGCCGGCGGCCGCGCGGCCGATGTCGGCGATGTCCTCGTCGCGGCGATCGCCCGGCGCGGAGAGGACGCAGACGCGCCGGCCCCGCACCTCCATCCGGTTCGCCAGCTCGCACATGAGCCGGACGGCCGCGGGATTGTGACCGTAGTCCATGATCACCTTGAAGGGATGGCGGTCGTAGACGTTCATCCGCCCCGGCACCTGGTCGAACGTGGTGTCGAACGTGCGGAGCCCCTGGCGGATGTCCTCCATCTTCACGCCCATGGCGAACGCGATCGCGGCGGCGAACATGGCGTTCTGAACGTTGTGCGTCGCGCGCCCCTCCAGCGTGCAGGGGATGGCGTGCACCCACATGACCGGCAGGTGGAGCCCGCGGTCGAAGAGAGTGATCATGTTCCCGTTCACGCCTTCCTCCACGATGATGGCGCGGCCGCCCGCGCGGATGTGCTCCTTCACCAGGGGGTAGTGCGTCTGCGTCGTCACGTAGCAGAGGTGCCGCGCCTTCGAGTGATCGGCCATGCGCAGGCAGTGCGGGTCGTCGGCGTTCAGGACGGCCGTGTCCTGCGCCACCTCGATGACGACGCGCTTCACCTCCGCCAGCTGCTCCAGCGTGTCCACGCCCCGAAGACCGAGATGGTCGTTGCTGATGTTCAGCACCGCGCCGACCGTGCACTTCCGGTACCCGAGCCCGCGCCGCAGGATGCCGCCGCGCGCGGTCTCCATCACGGCCACGTCCACGTTGGGATCCCGGAGCACCATGCGCGCCGCGACGGGTCCCGTCATGTCCCCCTTCACGGTCAGCTGGCCGTCGATGTAGACGCCGTCGGTCGTGGTGAGGCCGACGTGGCGGCCGCAGAGCTTCAGGATGTGGGCGACCATCCGCGCGGTCGTCGTCTTGCCGTTCGTCCCCGTGATCGTGGCGATCGGAATCCGGTAGGGCGTCCCGGGCGGGAAGAGCATGTCCATGACCGGCCCGGCCACGTCGCGCGGGATCCCCTCGCTCGGGGCCACGTGCATCCGGAATCCGGGCGCCGCGTTCACCTCGCAGATGGCGCCCCCCGCTTCCTTGTACGAGTGCGTGATGTCGGGCGCGATGAAATCCACGCCCCCCACGTCGAGCCCGACGGCCTTGATGGCGCGCGTCGCCATCTCGGCGTTGTCGGGGTGGACGACGTCGGTGACGTCGATGGCGGTGCCGCCCGTGGAGAGGTTTCCGGTGAGCCGCAGGAGGACCCGCTCCCCGTCCGGCGGGACGGTCGCCGCGGAGTAACCCTTGTCGGCGAGGCAGCGCTCGGCCTGGTCGTCCAGCTCGAGGCGCGTGAGGACCTTTTCGTGGCCGATGCCGCGCCGCGGATCCCGGTTCGTGATCTCCACCAGCTCCGCGATCGTGTGCACGCCGTCGCCCACGACGTGGCCCGGCACGCGCTCCGCCGCGGCGATCAGCTGCCCGTTCACCACGAGCATCCGGTAGTCGCGGCCCGTGACGAACGTCTCGACGATGACCGCGCGGCTGTGGGCGCGCGCCTTGTGGAACGCCGACCGCACCTCCGCGCCCGACGGGAGATCGAGGGAGACGCCCCGTCCGTGATTCCCGTTGTACGGCTTCACCACGACCGGGAAGCGGAGCTTCTCGGCGGCGACCGCGGCCTCCTCCTCGGAGTAGACGAGCCTCTGCTGCGGCACCGGGAGCCCGAGATCGCCCAGGATCCGGTTCGTCTCCTCCTTGTCGGAGGAGATCTCCACCGCGATGTGGCGCGTCTCGCTGGTGATGGTCGCCTGGATCCGCTTCTGGTAGCGGCCGTGGCCGAACTGGACGAGACTCTGGTTGTTCAAGCGGAGCCACGGTATGTCGCGCTCTTCGGCCGCGCGCACGAGCGACGCGGTGCTGGGACCGAAGGCGCGGCGCTGCGTGAAGCGGATGAACTCGTCCCGCGCCGCCGCGAACGTCCAACCGGGCGGGAGCGCGTTCGGCGGGCGGAGCGGCTCCGGCACGAGGGCGTGGAGGAAGTGCAGGCCCAGCCGGCCCGCCTCGACGCCGACCTCGGCCTGCTCGTACTGGTAGACGACGTCGTAGGAGCCGGGCGCGCCCGCCTCGCGGGTCTTCCCGAACGTGACCTTCGCGCCGGCGACGTTCTGGAGCTCGATGGCGACGTGCTCGAGGACGTGCCCGAGCCACGTGCCGTCGTCCTCGGTGAGGCGACGGACGAAGCCGCCCGGCTCGCCGTAGGAGCAGCCGTGCTCGCGAAGGCCGGGCAGCGCCTCGAGAAGCGCGTCGATGAACGGGGCGCCGAGGCGGCCGGTCGGCCACGATTCCAGCTCGCCCAGATCGACCGTCAGGCGGATGACGGGGAAGAGCGCGTAGATGTTGGGACCGAAATAAACGGACGAATCGAGGAGCTTCATGGTTCGGTCCCCCTCCCGCGGCGGCGCGCGGGCCGGATCAGTCGCCCTCGGCCGGCACCCCGGCCGCGCTGGCGATGCGGCTGTGGAGATTGAAGACGCCGCCCCGGATGATGACGTGGAGCGTGACGCCGAGAAGGCTCACGGGCTCGCCGATCTTCGCGACGTCGAGCGAGGAGTACTCGATGCGCGACGGATCGACGATGGTCACCGCGCCGCTCCCGACCACTTCGAGCGTCTCGTCGGGCGCGATGAAGGCGGCGGTGTCCTCGTCCAGCCCGACGCCGACGGCGAACGGGTTGAACGCGATGGCGGTGAGGAGCCGGCCGAGGCGGTCGCGCTGGCGGAAGTGCTGGTCCACCACGATGCGGTTGGTGAGTCCGAGCCCGGGCGCGAGGGTCACGATGCCGTGGCGCGGGGTCGAGCCCTCCTCGCCGTAGGCGATCATGTGCTCCGAGAGGAACGCCGCGCCCGCGGACGTGCCCGCGACGTGGACGCCGCGCTCGCTGAGGAGCCGGATCGCCTTCGCGGCCGACGTGCCGCCGATGGTCGTGCCGAGGCGGAGCTGACTCCCCCCGGTCAGGAAGATCCCGGTCGCCTTCTCGAGGATCGCCAGCTCTTCCGGGTCTTCGCACTGCTTCCGGCTCTCGAAGGAAATCACCGAGACCTTGCCGACGCGGAGCGACTTGAAGACTTCTTCGTAGCGGCGTCCGGTCGATCGGAGCTCGGAGGCGGTCGGGATGACCGCGATGTGCCCCTCGCGCCCGCCGCAGAGGTGGGCGAATCGCTTCAGGATCTCCTCGGTGCCGACCTTGTCCTCGGCGCCGCCGATCGGAACGATATAGCCGCGGGAGAGATTGTCCGGCCCGGTCTGGGGACTCACGGGGTGCCTTTCGAATCGTAGGGTGACGCGCCCGGTATCGCGGGGTTTAAGTCGCAGGGAGAGAATAGCATGGCCGCGGGCGGGCCACAACGGAGCGGCGGGCGGCCGCTAGGAGCGCGGGTTCGCCGCCAGCGCGGCGACGGCGTGGACGCGGGCGCTCTCGATGGAGCCCTCCCGCTCCAATCGGATGCCGAGATCGCGAACCAGACCGTCCGCCACGTCGTAGATCCATCCGTGGACGGCGACGTCCTGCCCGCGCGACCACGCGTCGCGCAGCACGGTCGTCTCCGCGACGTTCACCACCTGCTCGATCACGTTCAGCTCGCAGAGCCGGTCGTGCCGCGCGCGCTCGTCCCCGAGCGCCTCCAGGATGGCGCGGTGCTCGTCCCGGACGTCGCCGACGTGCCGCAGCCAGTTGTCGCTCAGCCCCACGCGGTGCTCGCGCAGGACCGACAGGACGCCGCCGCAACCGTAGTGACCGCAGACGATCACGTGCCGGATCTTCAGCTGGTCCACGGCGAACTGGATCGCCGAGAGGCAGTTCAGGTCGGTGTGGACGACGATGTTCGCGACGTTCCGGTGGACGAACATCTCACCGGGAAGGAGCCCGACGATCTGATTGGCGGGGACGCGGCTGTCGGAGCAGCCGATCCAGAGGTACGCCGGCTCCTGCTGCCCCTTCAGGCGCTCGAAGAACTCGGGGTCGTCGCGGCGCACCGCCTCGGCCCACTCGCGGTTCCGCTTCAGCAGGTGATCGAGCGCCGTCATCGCGGTCAGGCCTCCAGGGCCCGGTCGATGTGGATCCAGAGGATCCGGGCGTAGCGGAACGACGCCGGGATCAGCGGCGCGAAGAGGAGCGACGCGAGGCCGAGGAGCCCGGTCAGCGGCCAGCGCGGCGCGACGGTCAGGTGGAGGAGCCCCGCGAGGAGCAGGATGCCGGCGACCGCGATCGTGTAGCTGATGTACATGGAGCCCGTGAAGTAGCCCTCCTCGCGACTGAAGCTCAGGCCGCACGACGGACAGGCGTCGTTCATGCGGAACCGGCCCCGGAAGATCCTCCCCTCGCGGCAGCGGGGGCAGCGTCCGCGGAGGATCGCGCGCGTCCGGCCGTCGCCGGCGCGGCCCGAGGCGGCGGGGCTCACGCGGGAGGCGCCGGGCGCGGCATGGAGAAGACCGACTCGGGCGTGACGCGCGTGTAGTTCGGGCCACCGAGCCGCGCGATGGCGTCGAGCCGCGAGGCGTCCACGCGCCCCTTCTCGTTCAGCAGCGATTCCGCCACGTGGAGGTAGACGACCTCGCCGATCACGTAGTTGGCGTGGTAGGGGCCCTCGCCGTGCTCGACGATCGTGAAGAGCCGGCACTCGAGGGCGACGAGGCACTCCGCCGCGCGCCAGGGCTTCACCCTCGCGCTGGGCGTCTTCGTGAAGCCGGCCTCCACGAACTCGTCCACCTCGGGCGGATAGTCGGCGGAGGCCTGGTTCATCTTCTCGCGAAGGGCCCAGGAGACGAGGTGGATCACGTACTCGCCCGTTTCGCGGACGTTGTGGAGCGTGTCCTTGTCGCGGTTCGTCCCGCTCGTCACCGGCATGAAGACGACCGACGGCGGATGCGCGCCGCCCGCGTTGAAGAAGGAGAAGGGTGCCAGATTCGGGACGCCCGATTTGGAGAGGGAGGAGACGAACGCGATCGGCCGCGGCACCACGCATCCCGTGAGGAGCGCGTAGACCTCGGCCGGAGGAAGGGTCGCGGGGTCGATGCCGCGGACGGCCGGGGCGCTCACGGAGCGCCCCTCAACCGGTGGCCCCTTCCCCGGTGAACTTGCCCGACGGCTCCAGCCACGAGTAGGGATACGTCTTGTCGTCGTACGGCTCGGCCTCCACCGTCACGTTCAGGGGGTGGAACGTGTCGAGCATGACCGCCAGCTCCTTCGTCTCCTTCGCCCCCAGCGACGCCTCGGTCGCCCCCGGGTGCGGCCCGTGCGGGATGCCCGAGGGATGGAGCGTGAAGGAGCCGACCTCGATGCCGCGGCGGCTCATGAAGTTCCCGTTCACGTAGTAGAGCACTTCGTCGGAGTCGACGTTCGAGTGGTTGTACGGGACCGGCACCGAGAGCGGGTGATAGTCGTAGAGCCGCGGCACGAACGAGCAGACGACGTAGTTCCGGCCCTCGAAGCACTGGTGGACCGGCGGCGGCTGGTGGATGCGCCCCGTGATCGGCTCGAAGTCCTCGATGTTGAACGTGTAGGGATAGAGGAACCCGTCCCAGCCGACGACGTCGAGCGGGTGGAACGGGAATTCGTACGCCGTCACCTGGTTCCGCGCCTTGATCCGCACTTCGTGGGAACCCGCCTCCGTGAACGTCTCCAGGCGCGAGGGGCCGTGGAAGTCGCGCTCGCACATCGGCGCGTGCTCCAGGAGCTGGCCGTACTCGTTCCGGTATCGACGGGGGGTCTCGATGGAGGAGGCCGACTCGATCACGAGGTAGCGCTGCGCGTCGGTGTTCGGAAGGAACCGGTACGTCGTGCCGCGCGGGATGACGACGTAGTCGCCGGGCCGGTACGAGAGCTCGCCGAAGATGGTCTGGATCCGCCCCGTTCCCTCGTGGACGAAGTAGAGATCGTCGCCCTGTCCGTTCCGGTAGAAGTAGTCCATCGGCCGGTCGGGAACGGCGATCGCCATGGAGACGTCGGCATTGTGGAGGAGCGTGACGCGCCCCGTCACGGGGTCTCCGCTCTTCGTCAGCGGCTTCGTCTTGAAGTGGTAGTGCCGCAGGCCCTGCTCCGCCGCGTACGTCACGGAGCAGTCCAGGACCTTGCGGATCTCCTTCACCTGGGTCGGCATGTTGTGGTGATAGATCAGCGACGAGCGTCCGGAGAATCCGCGCGATCCCATGAGCTGCTCGGTGTAGAGCGCGCCGTCGGGCCTGCGGAACTGCGTATGGCGCTTGGGCGGGATCCGGCCCAGTGTCTGGTACATCGGCATGGCGTCGTTACCTCAGATCAGACGACGGGATTCGTGAGGGCGCCGAGGCGCTCGATGGAGAGCGTCACTTCGTCGCCGGGCTGCAGCCAGCGATGGACGTCGGGCCCCAGCTCGAGCAGGCAGCCGGTGCCGACCGTTCCGGAGCCGAAGACGTCGCCCGGAAAAAGATACACGTCCTGGGAGGCACGGGCAACGACGTCGCCCACGCCGTAGCGCATCTCGCGGCTGTTCCCCCACGAGAGCCGCCGCCCGTTCACGGAGGCCTCCATCGCGAGCGCGACCGCGTCGCCCTCCCACGCGCCCTCCAGCTCGTCGAGCGTCACGAGGGCCGGGCCGAGCGAGGTGGCGAAGTCCTTCCCCTTCGCCGGCCCGAGGCCCACCGCCATCTCCCGGCGCTGGACGTCGCGCGCGCTCCAGTCGTTCAGGATCGTGAACCCCGCGACGACGGCGCGCCACTCCTCGGCGCGGACGTCGCGCGCCTTCACGCCGATCACCCAGCCGAGCTCCAGCTCGTAGTCGAGCGCCTCGGTCCAGAGGGGCTTCGGGACCGGCTGGCGATGGCCGAGGAACGCGCCGGGGTTCGAGTAGTAGTAGACCGGCGCCTCGTACCACTCCGGGGGGACGTCGAGCCCGCGCCGCGCGCGCGCGTTCCGCACGTGCGCCTCGAACGCGTAGGCGTCGCGGAACGAGGGGGGGTGGGCGACGGGCGGGAGGACGGAGAGCGAGGCGAAGGGTCGGCGCGCCATGGCGGACGCCTTGGCCCCCGCGGGCGAGGACGCCTCGGCGAGGACGTCGCGCGCGAGCGCGAAATTCTCGTGCCACGCCTCGAGCATCGCTTCCAGGGTCGAGAGGCGCGCCGCCTCCGCCTCGGGACGTCCCAGGAGCACGACGGCGCGCCCCAGGGCGAGCACCTGATCGCCCTCGAGCGCGCCGACCGCGCGGCCCGCGCCGGTGGCAAGGCCGGCCGCCGCGAACGAGACGAGCCGCATGACGCCTAGAGATTCCCGCGCAGCGCCTGTTCCCGCTCGATCGATTCGAAGAGCGCCTTGAAGTTCCCCTTGCCGAAGCCGCGGCTCCCCTTCCTCTGGATGATCTCGTAGAAGACCGTCGGTCGGTCCTCCACCGGCTTCGTGAAGAGCTGGAGGAGGTACCCCTCCTCGTCGCGGTCGACGAGGATTCCGAGCCGGCCGAGGGTCGCGATGTCCTCGTCGATCGTCCCGACGCGCTCGGGGAGCATTTCGTAGTAGGCGGGCGGCACGGTCAGGAACGCCACGCCGCTCTCGCGCAGGCGGCCGACGGTGCCGATGATGTCCTTCGTGGCGAGCGCGATGTGCTGCACGCCCGGGCCGCGGTAGTACTCGAGGTACTCTTCGATCTGCGACTTCCGCCGCCCCTCGGCCGGCTCGTTGATCGGGAACTTGATGCGCCCCGAACCGTCGGCCATCACCTTCGACATGAGGGCCGAGTACTCGGTGGAGATGTCCTTGTCGTCGAAGTGCTGCCACTGGGAGAAGCCCATCACGTCGCGGTAGTACGCGACGTAGCGGTTCATGTCGCCCAGCGCGACGTTTCCGACCATGTGGTCCACGTAGAGGAGCGGGCCGTCGGAGGCCGCCATGCCGGTCGGCTGGAAGCCCGGCAGGAAGGCGCCCCGGTACTTCGACCGGTCCACGAACGAGTGGATCGTGTCGCCGTAGGTGGCGATCGCGGCGCGGCGGATCGTGCCGTGCTCGTCCTTCACGTCGTGCGGCTCCTGGATGGAGCGCGCGCCGCGCTTCGTGGTCCCCTCCCACGCGCGATCCACGTCTTCCACGTCGAGCGCGATGTCGCGCACGCCGTCGCCGTGCCGGTGGACGTGCTCGGCGATCGGTCCCTCCGGCGAGAGCGGCGCCGTCAGGACGAACCGGACCTTTCCCTGCTGCAGCACGTACGACGCCCGGTCGCGGATGCCGGTCTCCAGGCCCGCGTAGGCGACGACCGAGAAGCCGAAGGCGTGGGCGTAGTAGTAGGCGGCCTGCTTGGCGTTCCCGACGTAGAACTCGACGTGGTCGGTGCCGCGGATCTTCAGGAAGTCGTCGGGCGCCTGCGGGCCGGACGACGGGACCGGAACGGTCTTGGCTTCGGACATGGACGCTGCCTCCTCGATGGGGCGCCGCGACGGCGCCCCGGGTTGGTTCGGATGACGTCCACTCAGTTTACGACTCGCGGGCGGTCGTGACTACCCGGCTCTCCCCGCGCGCGGCCGCGTCCGGGGTCTCGCGCGCCGCGGCCGCGTCGGCCTCGACGAGCGAGTAGATGTCCTCGATCTGCCGGTGTCCCAGCGACATCACGAAGAGGGGGTTCCGTCCGTACGACTTGGCCCCGACGACGTAGAAATCCGGCTCGGGCGTGCGGAGCGTCTCGGGGCCGTGCGCCGCCTGCTTCAGGCAATCGCCGGCGGCGTCCGGCGACGCCAGGGCGCCGGCGAGAACGGCGGAGGCGAGGGCCATCGGACCCTCGCTCGCGTAGCAGTGGTGAATCTGGAGCTCGCGCGTCATCGATGTGTCGGGCCGGTAGCCGACGAGGGCCAGCACCTGGTCCACCTCGAGATCGGTCACCGAGCGGTCGGGCGCGGCGAGGAGGACGCGCAGGGCGCCGTCCCACGTCTCGTACGACTCGACGGTCGCGCCGGGATGGCGGACGAGCCAGGGCGCCTCGCGCGCGATGCGGTTCGCGGTCGTCACGAGTCCGCTCCGCTCCGGAAGCGGATCGGACGCGACTTCGACGAAGGGGTCGCCCCGGTTCGCGCCGCTCGGATGGACCCAGGTGACGGACGCGGCCTCTCCCGAATCAGCGAGGGCTTGGAAGTCGACGAGCGCGGTGGCCGCCGAGTGTCCGTCTCCGAGCAGGAGCACGCGCCGGCCGGCGTACCGCGCGCGCGCCGCCTCGAGAATCGGGGGCGGATGCCGGTCGATCCGGGCGCCGAGGCGCTCTTCTCCGAGCGCCGGGAGTCCTCCCGGTCCCGTGGCCCGGGGCGACGCGAAGACACCGGTCGCGTCGAGGACGACGTCGGCCGACTCGAAGCGCGGACCGTCGTGCTCGCGTTCGACGCGGAGGAGGAAGGGACGGCCGACGCGGGAGCGATCGCCCGTCGCGACGATCGCGTCTCCCTTCGAGAGCCCGTCGCGGCCGACCGCCGCGACGCGCGTCCCTTCGTGGATCCGCCCCGCCAGTTCGGGCAGGCGCGCCAAGGGCGCCAGGTAGCGCTCGACGAAGGCTCCGGCGCGGAGCGGGGTCTCCCCGGCCGGCAGGATCGCGCCGGACTCCGCCAGCCGCCTCCGGCCCCAGGCGGTGGAGCAGGCTTCGAACGGCGTGAAGAGTTTCACCCAGTCGAATCGGAGGAGATGCTCGCCGACGCGGCCCGATTCGTAGACGGCCACGTCGTGTCCACGCCGCGCGCCCTCGAGCGCGGCCTCCAGCCCGATGGGACCTCCTCCCATGACGGCGATTCGAATTCGACCCATCCGCTCCCCCGAACGGCCGGCGACCACAAGCCGTTGTAATTACTGTGGATATGTGTTAGAGTTCCAGCACTTTCCATCTACCGGGCGAACCGTCGCGATGCTCGGTCGGCGTCGAATCCCTGATCCGGAGGATCCGTGACCCGAGCGTCCCGAGTCGTGCTCCTCGCCCTCGCCGCCCTGGTTTCGTCGGCCCCGGTTCCCGCCGGCGCCGCGCCCCAGAGCCGCAACGTCGAGCTCCTCTCCCAGCTCGACTCGTACGCAGGATACTCCGCCTGCTGGTCGTACGTACATCACGACGGGCGCGAGTACGCGATCCTCGGAACGACCACCGGAACCTCCATCGTGCGCCTGACCGACCCGCGGAACCCGGTCGAGGTCGCCTTCATCGACGGGCCCGCCTCCGATTGGCGCGAGATGAAGCAATACCGCCAGTGGGTCTACGTCTGTTCCGAGGGCGCCGGGACCGGCCGCGGCATCCAGGTCATCAGCATGGAGAATCCGGACGAACCGCGCCTCGTGAAGACCTACCGCACGGGGTTCGATACGGCGCACACGGTCAGCATCGATACGACCCGCGCCATTCTGTACGCGAACGGCACCTCCATCGGAATGGTGGCGCTCACGCTCCAGCCGCGCGCGGGCGCGACGAACGCGAGTCCGTCGAACCCCCAGGAGATCGGGGTCTTCGCCGACTACTACGTCCACGATCTTCACCTCCGCGGCACGCTCGGTTACGTCTCGGCGATCAACAACGGGTTCGAGTCGATCCTCGACCTGACCGACCCCGCGCTGCTCGCCGGGGGCGCCGCGGCGGTGGAGCTGAAGCGCTGGACCACCCCGGCCCAGTTCACGCACAACTCCTGGACGACGAAGAACGGCGACTACTTGATCGTCACCGAGGAGAACGCGGGCGGGAAACCGAAGGTCTACGACATCACCGCTCCCGGAGCCCCCGTGTTGAAGTACACCTTCACCGACCTGCCGGCCCACATCGGGCACAACGTCCACGTGAAGGGGGACACCGCGTTCGTTTCGTACTACACCGCCGGCGTGCGCCTCTACGACGTGACCGATCCGACGAAGCCGGTCGAGTTCGCCTACTACGACACGTTTCTCGGAGGAGACGGCGGATTCGACGGCGTCTGGGAAGTCGCGCCCTACTTCCCGTCCGGCATCTTCATCGCGAGCGACATCTCGAACGGTCTCTTCGTCTTCTGCGTGAACGCCCGGTACGGCGTCGTGCGCGGGACGGTGCGCGACGCGGCCGGGGGAACTCCGGTCGGGGGCGCCACGGTCCACGACCATACGTCGGAGGCCGAGACGATCACGGCGGCGAACGGAACGTACGGACTCGCCGCGTCGGTGAACGAGGCGGGCGAGCTGGAGGCCCGCAAGTTCGGCTACGAGACCGCGCACGCCACGCTCGCCGTCGCGAACGGAGGGTCGTACACGCAGGACTTCGTCACGCCGCTCCTGCCGAGCGGGACGCTCCGCGCCGAGGCGCGCCGCGCCTCGGACAACGCCCTGCTCCCCGGCACGCCGTTCCAGGTCCTCGGCACGCCGCTCTCGGGCGTCGCCGGGTTCGCGGGCGCGTACCTCTTCAACCCGGTCCCCGCGGGAACGTACACGGTCCGCTCCGATCGCCCCGGCTACCTCACGGGGATCGGCTGGGGCACCGTGACGCAGGGGCAGCAGACGAACGTCGCCTTCTCGCTTCCCCAGGCGCCGATCTACGACGACGCGGAGACGCCCGGCGCGTGGATCCTCGCGGCCGCGGGCGACAACGCGACGACGGGACAGTGGATCCAGGCGGCGCCGGTCGGAACCAGCACGGCGCGCACGGCCGATCCCGCGCCGAGACTTCCGCTCCTCTCGGGGACTCGGGGCCTGCCCCTCCTGGGCGCGCAGCACGAGGAGCCCGCCGAAGGAACCGGGGCCCCCGGAGAGGTGCAGCCGCCCAACGACAACACGCCCGATCCCGGGTCGGTCTGCTTCGTGACCGGGAACGGGACCGGGGGGAGCATCGGCGAGGCCGACGTGGACAACGGCGTCACGACGCTCACGAGCCCGGTTTGGAACGTCGCAGGGATCTCCGATCCACGGATCGCCTACTGGCGCTGGTACTCCAACAACGCCGGGTCGGGGGCGGGCGAGGATCCCCTCCTCACGCTCCTCTCGAACGACGGCGGCGCCACCTGGACCACGATCGAGACCCTCCACGACACGCGGAACTTCTGGGAGCGCGTGGAGTGGCGCGTCGCGGACTTCTTCCCCGCGCCCGGAAACCTCCGCCTCCGCTTCGTCGCCCAGGACCTCGGCGCCGGGTCGGTGGTCGAGGCCGCGGTGGACGACGTGATGCTCTTCTCGGGCAGCGTCGTGACCGGCATTCCCGAGGAGGTGTCGGAGGTCCCGGCCGTCATGCTCGGGGCGCCGAGGCCCTCGCCCACCCGCCGCGGGACCGAGGTGTCGCTCTCCCTGCCCCGGCCGGGCCCGGTCTTCGCGGGCGTCTTCGACGCGCGGGGACGTCTGGCCCGGACCCTCTTCGTCGGGTCGATGAAGGCGGGACGACACGTGATTCGCTGGGACGGGAAGGTCGGGGGCGGCGCGGAGGCGCCGGCGGGCGTCTACTTCCTGAGCGTGAAGGCCGCGGGGCATGCCCTCAACGCGAAGGTGGTCGTTCTTCGCTGATCAGGCGAGCCCGAGTCGCTCCATGTCCTCCTCCTCGAATCCGAGGTAGTGCCCGTATTCGTGGAGGAGCGTGATCCGGATCTCCTTCGCGACCTCGGCGCGGTTCCGCCCCGCCCGCTCGAGGTTCCGCTGGAAGAGGAGCACCACGTCGGGGAAGCCCGACCCCGCGCTCCCCTTTTCGCCGATCGGCGTTCCGACGAAGAGCCCGAGGATCTCGGGCGAGATGTGCGGCGCGTGCTCGGCCATCTCGGGGGTCGGCTTCGATTCCACCGTCACCGGGACCTGGACCACCACGTCGCGGATCTTCTTCGGCAAACCGCGGAGAACGTCGTCCAGGATGGCGCGGAAATCGTCCCGGGTGGTGCGGACGGGCTGGGGAAAGTGCCTCGGATCGAGGCGCGCGGCTTCGGCGTAGAGGACGTCGGCCGCCGTGAACTCTCCCGCCGCCTCGAGGATCCGCGCTTCCAGGTCCGCGCGGTCGGCGTCGTCCTCCCCCTCCTCCGGCCGCAGCGCCTGCACCTCGGAGAGGGCCTCTTCCGTCCGCCAGAGGAGGTGCAGGGCCTCGCACCGGTCGAGCGCGGCGCCCCAGTGCTCGGGATCCTCCTCGAGCGCTTCGTCGAAGCACTCGAGGGCGGTCTCGGCGTCCCCTTCGTCGAGCGCTTCCTCCCCCTCGCGAACGAGTTCGTCCGCCTCCTCGGGAGAGCCCACTAGGGACCGCCGGCGGCGGGCGGCGCGTCGGCCATGGCGATGGCGCGCTCCAGGATTCCGTCGATGTCGAAGAGCGACTGATCGATGTTCCGCTGCGCCGCCTTCAGGCCCTCCACGTCGCTCTGCATCATGAAGGGCTGCGCGGCCTGCACCGCGCGGCGGGCCGTGGCGACCTTCAGCTTCATCTCCTGTCCGTCCATGAGGCTCATCTTCGCGGACTGGACCTCGAGGGAGTCGAGGGTGGAGTTCAGGTCGCTGATGTAGCGCGGCACGAAATCGAGCTGACCGGTCAGCACGGCGCCCTGGAGGCGGGTCCGCTTGTCGTTCAGCGTGCGGCGCAGCGACTGGAGCGCCGGTCCCTGATCCTTGGCGCCCGTGAGCTGCTGTTGGACCTTGTCGCATCCGGCGGGAGCGAGGAGGAGGAGCAGGAGGGCGGCCGCACGAAAGCCCGTCCCTGGCCGCGCGAGAATCATGGTGAGGTCCCCCTTCGAGTCCGGCCGTTCGGGCCGGGGCTACTTCCAGAGATAGACGACGCTGAAGACCCCGATCCAGATGGCGTCGACGAAGTGCCAGTACCAGCCCGCCGCGAGGAACGGGAAGTGCTGCTCGCGCGTGATTCGGCCCCGCATGGCCGCGCCGTACACCACGTTCAGGAAGACGACGCCCATCAGGACGTGGAGACCGTGGAATCCGGTCAGCATGAAGAAGGTCGTGCCGAAGATGCCGCTCTTGATGTTCAGCGACTCGCCGTTCAACACGCCGTATTCGTACGCCTGCCCGCAGAGGAAGATGGCCCCGAGGAACATCGTCATGAGGAGCCCGGAGACGAACTGCTCCTGCTTGCCGCGCTCCAGCGCCATATGCGCGAAGTGGCAGGTGACCGAGGAGAAGAGGAGGATGAACGTGTTCACGATCGGGAGCGTGATGTCGAGGTGCGGCGTTCCCGTCGGCGGCCACGCCGCGGCGTGATAGCGCGCGTAGAAGAGCGCGGCGAAGAACGCCGCGAAGATGGCCGCTTCCGACGCGATGAAGAGCTTGAACGAGGTCTTCAGCCGACCGTCGGCGTCCTCCAGGTCCTTGCCGGCGAACTTGTCGCGGAGGAGCTCGCCCCACCAGCGGCCGGCGCCGAGGATCGTGACGAGGAGCCCGAGCAGGAGAACGGCGATGCCGGCCTTCTGGCCGTGGCCGTTCAGCACGATCCCGACCGGGAGGAGTCCCGCTCCGAGCGCGGTGATGATGGGCCACTTGCTGGGAACGGGCTCGTGCGAATGGTGCGAGGCGACGGCGGACTCGGACATGGGCGGGCGACGCTCCGGTTGGGGTGGATGGCGACGTTTGGGGCCGGATTTTGATTCGTTTCGGCCCCGGGGTCAAGGCCCCTGCGGAGGCGGCGCGAACGGAGGGGCGGGCCGCGCGGCGAACCGCGCGGCGAACCGTCCCGTGCCGTTCGAATTCAGATCAGCGGGGCCAGAGCCAGCCGAACGTTCCTCCGGTCACCAGCCCGTAGACGAGCCCGTCGAACATGTTCTTGAAGGTCGTCCCCCACGGCCGGTTGTACCAGATGGATGCCTGCATG
Source organism: Acidobacteriota bacterium (assembly GCA_035470985.1). GTDB lineage: Bacteria > Eisenbacteria > RBG-16-71-46 > SZUA-252 > SZUA-252 > SZUA-252. The sequence continues at coordinate 7,686 of DATIQI010000398.1, read as the reverse complement.
ACGGCCATCCCGTAGCCGAGGAACGCGGCGCAACCCGCGAAGCGCATCACCGACCGGTAGGGGCCTCCCGCCGGCACGGCGTGCGACGTGAGATAGGCGGAGACGACGCTCACGATCAAGCAGTACAGGAACCAGAGCGCGAGGCTCTTCCCCATGGAGGGCTTCGTCCCCTTCGCGACCGTCATCAGCACGATCGGCCCGCGCTCCATCTTGGCGATGAACTCGGGATCCTTCATCGGATTCCCGCTCCCGCAATGGGGCGCCATGTACTCGCCCGGCGGCGTCTCCGGCTTGCGGAGCGCGTCGAGAACGCCGGCCTCGCCCGGAAGCGCCTTGAAGTCGCTCTGGTGATATTTCAGCACCATGTGGAAGATGGCGCTGACCACGAAGACGAAGACCGCGGAGAGGAGAATCGGAAGCCACAGCGAACCGACGGAGACCATGCGCGCCCTCCCTGGGTTGAAGCGTGTGGGGAACCGCCGCGAGCCGCTCGGCGCGGCGTCGCGGCGGAGGATAGCACGGCGGGATCGAGAGACCGCCGGCCGCTAGGGGCGCGCCGCGAGATCGAGCGTGATCGGGACCGGGTAGCGGATCGGTCCGAGCGAGGTCTCGATCGTGGGCGCCAGTCGCAACGCCACCTTCTTCGTGCTCGTCCGCTGCCCCGAGAGAATGAGCGCCGTGTCGAAGAGCGCCTTTCCGTCGTTGCCGAAGAACTCGACGAGATTGAACCGGACGTCGAGCGGCAGGATCTGCGGCGTGCCGGGCGCGAAGACGATCTCGCGGACGAGCTGTCCCGAGACCACCTCTTGATCGTCCACAAAGTAGGCCCAGTCGAGCTTCATGAGACGGGCGGCCGTCTTGTTCGTCTCGGGATTCCGGCCCTCGAGCCGGACCGTCAGGTCGATCGGCACGTCCTTGGCGGCCACCGCCAACGCGAGCCGGCCGACGTCGACGAGGGAGAGCTGATCGTACGACGTGAGCTTCGCGAGCGGGATGCCGACGATCTCGGGGTCGCCGATCCCGTCGTACCGGAACTCGACTTGCCGCAGGGCGGCGAACTCGTTCACGGCCGCGCAGCCCGAGAACGCGACCGACGCGACCGACGCGACCGAGAGTAACCCCACCCATCGCTTCCATCCATGCAGGCGCATCACCGGATCCCCTTCCGCTGGAGTGCGTGATACGGCCGACGCGCGCCTCGCGGCGGCCGGGCCCTGGCCCGCCCGGAGTATACGGCGGGCCGCCACTCTAGGCTCGCGCCGATCGCGGGGTCTCGTTCATACTGCGCGCATGAGCCGCGTCCGCGTCGACTCGTTGCGCAAGCGCTTCGGCACCGTGACCGCCGTGGACGGGGTGTCGTTCGAGATCCCGGCGGGCGAGACGTTCGGCCTTCTCGGGCCGAACGGCGCGGGCAAGACGACCACCATCGGCATGATCGTCGGCGCGCTCGCGCCCGACGAGGGGCGGGTCTCGGTGGACGGCGAGGACGATCCGACCCGGCCGGCGCTGCGGCGGCGAATCGGCGTGGCGCCGCAGGCCCTCGCCCTCTACCAGGAACTGACCGCGGAGGAGAATCTCGCCTTCTTCGGATCGCTCTACGGCCTCGCGGGAACGGCGCTCCGGGACCGCGTCGCGTGGGCGCTCGACTTCTCCGGCCTCGCCGATCGCCGGCGCGGCCGCGTGAAGACGTTCTCCGGCGGCATGCAGCGCCGCCTCAATCTCGTCTGCGGCCTCCTCCACGATCCGCCCGTGATCCTCCTCGACGAGCCGACCGTCGGCGTCGATCCCCAGTCGCGAAACGCCATCTTCGAGAGCATCGAGGGCCTGAAGCGGCGGGGCCGCACCATCCTCTACACGACGCACTACATGGAGGAGGCGGAGCGGCTCTGCGACCGCGTGGCGATCATGGACCACGGCCGGATCCTCGCGCTCGACACGGTGGAAGGGCTCCTCCACGCGCACGGCGCGCCGCCGCGCGAAGTCGTCGTCATCGACCGCTCGAACCTGGAAGCGGTCTTCCTCCGTCTGACCGGCCGCTCCCTGCGGGACTGAGGGAAGGAGCGCGCGATGAGGGCCGTATGGGCGATGGCGGCGAAGGACCTCCGCCTCCTGATCCGGGACAAGGCCGATCTCTTCTGGATCCTCGGATTCCCCATCGTCCTGGCGTTCTTCTTCGGCTCGATCGGCGGCGGCGGCGGCGGGCGGCGCGCGGTGATGCCGGTCGCGATCGTGGACGAGGACCGGAGCGTCCTCTCCCGATCGATCGCCGAGCGGCTCCGCGGCTCGGAGGCGCTGAAGACCCGGGAAGCGTCGTACGACTCGGCGCGCCTGCTCGTCCGCCGCGGAGACCTGGTCGGGTATGTGGCGCTCCGCCCGGGAACGGGCGAGACGTTCGGATTCGGCGCCGACAGCGCGAAGGGCGTGGAGATCGGGATCGATCCGAGGCGCCAGGCCGAGCGAGAGTACCTGCGGGGCCTCGTGACCGCCGCCCTATTCCAGTCGATGCAGGGCTCGTTCCAGGAGGGCGGCGGGGGGCGGGATCAGATCCGCGCGTCGCTCGACCGGCTCCGGGGCGACCCCGGCGTTTCCGCCGAGAGCAAAGCGACGCGCGAACGCTTCCTCCTGTCGCTCGAGTCGTTCCTGGGCGCGCTCGACTCCGCCCAGACGGGCGGCGGATTCGGGACCGAGGCCGGAGCCGGCTCCGGCGGCGGCATGGGCGGCCCCAATCTCCGCGTGGTGGAGGTCGCCGAGGAGGACTCCGGACCGAGGAGCACGTTCGAGGTGACCTTCCCCTCCTCCATCGCCTGGGCGCTCATCGGCGTCTGCATGTCGTTCGCCACGTCGCTCGTCCAGGAGCGGCTCACGGGGACGTTCCTCCGGCTCCGTCTGGCGCCGGTGGGCCGCGCGTCGATCCTGGCCGGAAAGGGCGTCGCCTGCTTCCTCACCGCGATCGCCGCCGTCACGATCGTCCTGGCCATCGGAATGGCCGGATTCGGCGTTCGCATCTCGAATCCTCCGCTCCTCGCGGCGGCGGTGGCCGCGTCCTCCTTCTGCTTCACGGGCCTCATGCTCTGCGTTTCCGTCCTCGGCCGGACGCCGGCCAGCGTCTCGGGAGCGGGGTGGGCGATCATGCTCCTCCTCTCCATGACGGGAGGCGGGATGGTGCCCCTGATCGCCATGCCCGAGTGGATGCAGGCGGTCAGCGATTTCAGCCTGGTGAAGTACGCGGTGATCTCGGTGGAGGGCGCCGTCTGGCGTGGATTCGGTTGGAGCGAGGCGGCGCCCGCGCTGGGCGTCCTGATCGGCGGCGGGCTCCTCGGCGCGGCGATCGGGATCCGCGTGCTTCGAACGGATCGGAGCTAGGCCGCCGACTCCCGGTTCCGCCCTCCGAGGCGCGACGCCGCCGAGTGAACCGCGTCGGCGATCGCGCGGCGCTCCGGATCCGATTCCCCGCCGGCCTCGTGGCTCAGCGCCGCGGCCATCCGCTCGTACTGACGCAGGGCGCCCGCATCGTCCCCGAGGCGGTGGAGCGACGAGATGAGATGCCAGTGCGCGTTCTCGTGGAGCGGCGCGGCCGCGAGCGTCCGCGTCGCGTAGAGGACGACGCGCGCGTGGTCGCCGGCCGCATCGAAGTGCCGGAGCAGCGCGTCGAGGATCTCGAGATAGGTCCGGAGGGTCGCCTCGCGGGGACCCGGGATCCACGCTCCGGTCCACCCCTCGAGAAGATGGCCCTCGTAGAGCCGGTCGCCCGTCAGGGCCATCTTGGCGGCCTCCTCGGGCGAACGCGACGCGACGTCGAGCGCGCCCCGCGCGACGCGGTGGAATTCGTCGAGGTCCACCCATAGGTCCGCCCCCGGGTCGATCCCGACCGAGCCGTCCTCCCCTTCGTCGAGCAGCGCGACTCCCGAGGAGGGCGCCACGAGATCGCGGATCGCCCGCATCGCCCCGGAGATCTCGCCGGAGGGATCGGACAGGGCGCTCCCCCACAGGTCGCGCGCGATCGTCTCGCGGTCCGCCCGCCGGCTCGGCAGCACGAGGAGATAGGCGAGGAGGTGCTCCGCGGCGCCCGGTAGGGTGTCGGGCGACCGTAGCTCGGGCCCGCGAATCGAGAAACGCCCGAGAAGCCTGACCTCGATTGGCGCCTTGGACAGCGCGTTGAGAGCCTTCATCACGTCACTCCTCCTGGGGCCCACCTCTCCGGAGAGCAATCTCCTTGCCCACGATCCGCGAGCGACGAATTTCGCCGGCAACTTACATTCTTGCTGCGCGTTGGGGGCATCCATCGACCCCAACGCGGAACGGGCCCCAAACGCGGATGTCAACAGATCCGGCGACGATGTCTCGCGGGGACGACACGCAAACGCAATCCGGCCGTCCCGGGCACCAGGTCCCGGGACGGCCGGTCGAGTGTCGTCCGAAAGGCGGCGGTCGGCGCTACGGCGCCGCGGGGGCGAAGGGGTAGATTCTGGCGCTTCGAGCCTGGCCCGGCACGGCGGGCGCCGTCACGTCGAACCAGACGTCCCGGCCGTCGTCGCACGCCAGCGCGTCGAAGGCCCGGCCGCTCCGGTAGGCCACCTGGTGGGCCCGGCAACGCAGCCCCATTCTCGCGAGCACGTCGTATTCGTCCGCGGAGCGGAGGACGAGGTAGGGGTGCTCCGGGGATCCGTCCCCCGTCATGAGGATTCCGCCGAGCAGCGCGCGCCCCGTTTCGGCTTCCCGCTCCGCGCGCTCCTCGTCCCCCAACTCGCTGAACGCCTGACTCGCCAGGAAGTGGATGCCGGGATTCAGGAGCCAGTTGCCCATGGCCCGGTTCACAACGGCCAGCACTTGGTGGAAGAGCCCGCGGCCCACCAGGCGGAAGGCGTCCGGTAGGACCGTGCACTTGGGGTCGTAGTGGGGCGAGGCCAGCATGGCGTCGCGCGTGGCGAGGTAGCGGGCGAGGGTACGCTCCCGCATGAAGGCGTTCATGCGCGCGAGGACTCGCCCGTCGATGTCGGCCCGAGCGGCCGGCCGGCGCTTCTTCGTGGTCATGGCGCGTCTCCTCCTGGAACGGTCTCCGCGTGCCCCGGGGTGGCGGGGCCGGTGTTCACAGGTAGAAGAATCGCGCGTTTCGCGCCCGATGCGTAGCGGTGCGGTGGTCGTGCGCCCGGGGAGTCCGAAGTCCCATGACAGCGCTGACAGCGTCAGAACTGCCATGCGACCAAGGACGCCGTTAGGGGCCTACGGGAGCAGCCTCAAGGCCAGGCTCGCGTTCCGCGCGCGGGGGCGCGGCCGGGACCGCCTCGTGCGCCGACTCGGCGTGCGCCGCCTTCGTGAACCGCGCGAGGTAGGTGTAGACGACCGGAACGAGCACCATCGTGAGGAAGGTGGAGACGGCCATCCCGCCCACGACGGCGATGCCGAGCGGACGCCGCGCCTCCCCGCCGGCGCCGAGTCCGATGGCGATCGGAAGGACGCCGAAGATCGTGGCGAGCGACGTCATGAGAATCGGCCGGAAGCGGATCTTCGCCGCCTCCGCCACCGCCTCCCGGATCTCGAGCCCGCGGCCTCGGAGCTGATTGGCGTACTCCACGATCAGGATCGAGTTCTTCGTCACCAGCCCGATCAGCATGATCAGGCCGATCTGGCTGTAGATGTTCAGGCTCTGCCGGAAGAGGAAGAGCGAGACCAGCGCGCCCACCACCGCCAGCGGCACGGCGAGAAGAATCGTGAGCGGGTGGATGAACGACTCGAACTGGGCCGCGAGAACGAGATAGATGAAGACCAGCGCGAAGACGAAGAGTAGGTAGAGGCTGGTGCTCGACTCGCGGAACTCGCGCGACTGTCCTCCGAGATCGTGGCTGATTCCCGGCGGCAGGTCGTCGTGCGCGATCTTGTCGAGCGCGTCGAGCGCCAGGCCGAGCGGGAATCCGGGCGGCAGGTTCGCCGTGATGGTGGCCGAGCGGACTCGGTTGTAGTGGTTCAGCTCCTTCGGCGAGACCGTCTCGCGGATGCGCACCACGTTGGCCAGCTGCACCAGACCGCCGCTTCCCCGCAGGTAGATCCCCTCGATCGCGTCGGGCGTCGAACGGCTCTGGGGCCGGACCTGCGCGATCACGTCGTATTGCTTCGTCCCGCGCTTGAACGTGGAGACGGCGCGTCCGCCGAGAAAGGTCTCGAGCGTCGTGCCGATGTCGGTGACGGAAACCCCGAGCTGCGCGGCCCGCTCCCGGTCGATGGAGATGTCGAGCTGGGGCTTGTTCAGCTTCAGGTCGGAGTCGAGATTGATGAGGTAGCCGAGCGCGCCGGCCTTCTGCATGAAGACGCCGACCGCCTGCTGCAGCTCGTCGTACGACTCGGCCTGGAGCACGTACTCCACCGGCGACGACGAGAAGCGCCCTCCGATGCTCGGCGGGTTGATGACGAACGCCAGCACGCCCGGGATGCTGAAGAGCCTCGGGAAGAGTTCCTGCACGATCTGCTGCTGCGACTTCTGCCGCTCGTGGCGCGGCTTCAGGTTCAGGAAGACGAACCCGTTCGTCACCCGTCCCGGCCCGCCGAATCCGAGACCCGTCGCGGTGAAGAGCCCCTGGCGCTCGGGGAGCGGCAGGAGGATCGACTCGACCTCGCGCATGTAGCGGTCGGTGTACTCGAGCGTGGAGCCCTCGGGAGCGATCACGATCCCGAAGGCGACGCCCCGGTCCTCCGTCGGAACGAGCTCCCGCGGCAGGAGGAAGAACATGACGCCGATCAGGACCGCCAGGAGCGCGGCGCCCACGAGCGCGATGCCGCGATGGTCCAGCGCGGCCCGCAGCGCCTCCTCGAAGCTCCGGGTGAGCGCCTCGATGAGCCGGTTGATCCGCCGGGAGAGTCCGCTCCGGTGCTCCTCCTCCGCGCCGCCGCGCAGGATCCGCGAGCAGAGCATCGGCGTCAGCGTCAGCGCCACGAACCCGGAAAGGAGGACGGCCACGGCGACCGTGATGCCGAACTCGTTGAAGAGCCGGCCCACCGTGCCGGTGAGGAACGCCACCGGGACGAAGATCGCCACCAGGGCGATGGTGGTCGCGAGCACCGCGAAGCCGATCTCCTGGGAGCCGTCGAACGAGGCGCGGCGCCGGTCCTTCCTCATCTCCATGTGGCGGTGGATGTTCTCGAGCATGATGATCGCATCGTCCACGACGAGGCCGATGGCGAGCACCAGGGCGAGAAGCGTCAGGATGTTGATCGTGAAGCCGGCGAAGTAGGCCACGGTGAACGCGCCGACCACCGAGATCGGAATGGCGAGCGCCGGAATGAGCGTCGCGCGCCAGCTCTGGAGGAAGAAGAGGATCACCAGGACGACCAGCGTCATGGCGATGAGGATCGTCTCCGCCACCTCCTGGATCGACTCCTTGATGAACGTGGAGGAGTCGTAGGCGACGTCGAGCTTCATGCCGGACGGCACGTCCGCGGCGAGCGCCGGGAGCGTCCGGCTGACCGCCTCGCAGACGTCCACGGTGCTCGCCTTCGACTGCTTGATGATGCCGAGCCCCACCGCCTCCTTCCCGTTCCACCGGGCGGCGGTCCGTTCGTCCTCCGCCCCCACGGTCACGTCGGCGACGTCGGAGAGCCGGACGGTCTGGTCGGCTTCCTGCTTCACGATGATGGCGCCGAATTCCTGGGCCGTGACGAGATCGCCGCGCGTGCGGACCGAGAACTCGCGCTGCT
>DATIQI010000397.1:0-5132 GCA_035470985.1 Acidobacteriota bacterium | reverse complement strand
GTTCGGTAGGAACTCTAGGCGGCTCATGGCGCCGTAGAACTCCCGGGCGGCGGCGTCTGGGTCCTCGCCCGCGTGTCGGGATGGCCGAATCCCGCCGTCGCGACCGGGACGCCCAGCGTCTCGATGAAGGCGTGGTTCGGTCCGGAGCCTCCGATCATCGGGACGATCTGCATCGGGACCCCGTAGATCGGCTCGGCCGTGCGGGCCACCAACGCCAGGAAGGGATCGTCGGGATTGGTGCGTCCCGCCGCGCCTCCGCCCAGGAACTCCACCCGAACGTCGGCGAAGCCCTGTGCGTCGAGATGGGCGCGGAGCGCCCGGACCACGTCCGCGGGCTTCTGGTCGGGGACGAGACGGAAATCGACCTTCGCCTTCGCCCGGGCGGGGAGCACCGTCTTCGAGCCCGCCCCTTGGTACCCGGCGTCGAGGCCGCAGATCGTGCAGGTCGGCTCGAAGACCTGGGCGATGTTCATGGCGGCGCCCCCCTTCATTCCCTTCAGGAATTCCTTCACGCCGTAGATCTGGCGATGCTCCTCCTCGATGTCGGGCAAGAGCGCCATCAGTTCCCTGTCGCGCGCCGTCGGCGGCTTCACCGCGTCGTAGTGCCCCGGAATCCGGATCCGCTCGTCCGGGCCCTTCAGCGACGCGAGCGCCCAGGTCAGGCGCCAGGCGGCGTTCGGGAAGATCGACCCGGCGAGTCCGGAGTGCGCGTCGAGCGAGGCCGTTTCGACCGAGAGCTCCACGTAGCAGATGCCGCGGAGCCCGGCGTAGAGGAGCGGCACTTCGCGATGGTCGAGGTAGCCGAACTCCCAGAGGCAGGCGTCGGCCGCCAGCCGATCGCGGTGGCGCTCGAGAAACGCGGGAAGGTGGACGCTCCCGATCTCCTCCTCCCCTTCGATCACCCACTTCACGCGGCACGGCAGCTCCCCGCGGCTCGCCAGGAGCGCGTCCACCGCCAAGAGCCTCGAGGTCAGGTGCCCCTTGTCGTCGCTCACGCCGCGGCCGTACAGGATCCCCTCCCGGAGCGCGGGCTCGAAGGGGGGACTGGTCCAGAGTTCCAGCGGCTCGGGAGGCTGGACGTCGTAGTGGTTGTAGATCAGGAGCGTCCGGTCGCTTCGTCCCGCCCGCTCGGCGACCACGACGGGGGCCCCGCCGGACGAAAGCGTCTCCACGGCGAACCCGCGCCGCCGGAGCATCCCCTCCACCAGCGCGGCGCACGCCTCCATGCCGCGATTCTGGGCCGCGATGCTCGGCTGCGCGACGTAGCGGCAGAGCTCGGCCAGGTTCTCATCGAGATGCTGATCCACGTAGCGGTCGACGGCGGCGGCATCGTTCATGATCTCTCCGGGCCGGGTGGAGGAGGAGCGCGGGCGCGACGACCCTAGCACGCGCCCCCGCGCGCACCTAGGGACGATCCGGTAGACGCTCGCCAGTCTGGTCCGTGGGGCGCCCCCGGCTCGGGGGGCCGTACTACCTCCGTCGGCGTTGTGCGGCCCCCGGGAGCCTCCGATACTGAAGTGAATCCAACGCCGCCCGCCCCTCCGGCGGGCGCTCCAAGGGAGGAACCGCCATGGCCTTCACGCTCACCGGCCGCCGCGGCCGGTTCATCGAGGCGACCGACCTGCTTCGGGACGCCGGCCCTCCGCTCTCTCCGGCGGAACAGGCGTATTTCGAGGCGTTCGACCTCGTCTACCGATCGCTCTGCGCCGTGCTCTTCAACTACGTCCCGATGTCGGGGCATCCGGGCGGCTCGATCTCCTCCGGGCGGTTCGTCTCCGGACTCCTCTTCGACACCATGGAGTACGACCCGAGCCATCCCGACCGGCCCGACGCGGACATCATCTCCTACGCGGCGGGTCACAAGGCGCTCGGCCTCTACGCCATGTGGGCGTTGCGCGACGAGATCCTCCGCATCGGAGCGCCCGACCTCCTGCCGAAGGAGGGGCGCCAGCGGCTCCACTTGGAGGACCTCCTCGGATTCCGCCGGAATCCGTCCAAGCGGTCCCCGCTCGCGATACGGTTCGACGCGAAGATGCTCGACGGACACCCGACGCCCGCGACGCCTTTCGTGAAGCTCGCCACCGGCGCGTCCGGGGTCGGCCTTTCCGCTTCCATCGGCCTCGCGTGGGGCGCGCGCGACTATTACGGTCCCGACGCGCCGCGGGTCCACATCGTCGAGGGCGAGGGCGGCATGACGCCCGGTCGCGTCTCCGAGGCGCTCGCGGCCGCCGGCACGGCCTCGCTCGACAACCTCGTGCTCCACGTGGACTGGAATCAGGCCTCCATCGATACGAACCGGGTCTGCCGCGACGGCGAGCGGCCGGGCGACTACGTGCAGTGGAATCCGATGGAGATCGCGTACCTCCACGACTGGAACGTCATCCTGGTCGCCGACGGCTTCGACTATCCCCAAGTCCTCACGGCGCAGGAGTCGGCCGCGCGGCTCCGGAACGGCCAGCCGACGGCGATCGTCTACCGGACCGTGAAGGGGTGGCAGTACGGAATCGAGGGGAAGGCGTCGCACGGCGCCGGCCACGCGCTCTGCTCGGCGGGATTCCACGCCGCGCTCGAGCCCCTCCTGGGCGGACGGCCCGCCGAACTCCCGACGTGCTGCAACAAGGAGGCGACGCGCTGCAGCGGGGAGCACGGCGCCGACGTCATGGAGACCTGCTTCTGGGAAGCGCTCGTCATCCTGCGCGGCGAGATCGAGCGGCGCGGCGAGATGGTCCGCTTCATGGCCGAGCGGCTCCGCGCCTCGCGCGAGCGCCTCGACAAGCACGGCCGCGCGCCGCGCGAGCACGCGCCGCGCGTGGAGGCGATCTACGAGGCGGCGAAGACCCACCAGGCCGACATCCCGGAACCCCTCCGGCTCTCGCCCGGCGCGAACACCACGCTCCGGGGCGAGCTGGGACGCGTCCTGCAGCACTACAACCACGCGAGCCAGGGCGCGATTCTCATTTCGGCGGCGGACCTCCTCGGATCGACCAGCGTGAACAAGGGGGCCGAGGGATTCCCCTCCGGCTACTACCACGCGGCGCAGAACCCCGACTCCAGGCTCCTCTCGGTGGGCGGCATCTGCGAGGACGCCATGGCCGGCGTCTCCTCGGGACTCGGCGCGTTCGGACGACACCTCGGCGTCGCGTCGTCGTACGCCGCGTTCCTCGCGCCGCTCGGTCACATCGCCGCGCGCCTCCACGCCATCGGCAATCAGGCGCGCGCCTCGGTGGACGGCGGACCCTACCGCCCGATGGTCCTGGTCTGCGCCCACGCGGGCTTGAAGACCGGAGAGGACGGACCGACCCATGCCGATCCGCAGGCGCTCCAGCTCCTCCTGGAGAACTTCCCGCCGGGGACGTCCATCACGCTGACCCCGTGGGATCCGCAGGAGCTCTGGCCGCTCTTCACCGCCGCCCTCCTTCGCCGCCCCGCGCTCATCGCGCCGTTCGTCACGCGCCCCAACGAGACCGTGCCGGATCGCGACGCGCTGGGGCTCGCCCCGGCGACGGCGGCCCGCGCGGGGCTCTACCGGCTCCGCGCGCCGCGCGGAGGCTCGGACGGCGTCCTGGTCCTCCAGGAGAGCGCGGTCACGCTGGCGTTCGTGCAGGACGTGCTCCCCCGACTCGAGAAGGAAGGCGTCGATCTCGACGTCTACTACGTCGCGAGCCCCGAGCTCTTCGACGCCCTCTCCGCGGAGGAACGCGAGCGGATCTTCCCGGAGGAGCGCGCGCAGGAGGCGATGGGGATCACCGGCTTCACCCTTCCGACGATGTACCGGTGGATCCGGTCGGACCGCGGCCGCGCGGCCACGCTCCACCCCTATCGCAGGGGGCACTTCCTCGGGAGCGGGCAGGGGTCCGCGGTCCTCGCCGAAGCGGGTCTCGACGGCGACGCGCAGTACGACGCGATCCGGGATTACCTCGACACGGCGGTGAAGCGGCGCGGACGGAAGGGCGACGGGGCGGTGAAGGCGCGGTAGCGGAGCCGCGCTACCGATTCCGGATTCGCTGCCCCTTCCGAGGCTCGCCGCGCGCGACCGGGACGTCGTCCGCGACATAGTCCACGAACGCGGCCGGCATGCACTCCGTCGCCGGGAAGTTCGGGCCGTCCTGCAGGTGGAAGTGGAGGTGAGGTTCGGAGGTGTTGCCGCTGTTCCCCACTAGGCCGAGCGGCTGACCCGCCGCGACCGAAGCGCCGGGGCGCACGCGGAGCGATCCGCGCTGCAGGTGCGCCAGGAACGAGTACTCCCCGCCGCCGTGATCCACGATCACGTAGTTCCCCGCCGCGTTCTCGCGATCCGTGATTCCCATCGGATTGTCCGGAAGCGTGTCGACGGCCGTCACGACCGTCCCCGCCGCCGGCGCGAGGGCGGGCGCGCCCCAGCAGTGGTACTGCTCCAGCGTCGACCCGTCGCCCGCGTGGGTGGATCCATCCCTCACGATCGCGAGATCGAGCGCGAAGCGCTGGTTCCGCGCCCCCGCGTGGTGATTCAGGTCGCGGGTGCGGCCGCCCGAGAAAGCGGTCCACTCGCCGTCGAACGGCAGGCGTAGGCGCGTCTTCGAGGCGTAGCCGAGGTACTTCGAGGGCGCCTCGGCCTGCGCCTTCGGCTTCACGGAGAAGCCGGCGACCGCGCCCCGAACGTCGAGCGCCCAGGCGATCTCCGCCTCCAGGCCGGTGGCGGCGCCTCGGAGCGAATGGCGATGGACGCGGAGCGTATCGCGCGTCGAAACCGAGTCGGCGCCGACGGAGACATCGCCGCCGAGCGTCGCGACGACATTCTGCCGGAACGCGCTCAATCCCTCGCGGCCGCCGACCCGCACCAGCATCTCGGGCGTGAATCGGGGCAGAAGCGAGTCGAGGTCTCCGGCGAGGAACCAGGCGGTGTAGCGGGCGGATTCGGACGCGGGAACGGCGGGCGCCGGCGCGGACGGCGCGCCGGTCGCGGCGGCGGGCGCGGCGCCGGTCGCGCCGGTCGCGGCGGCGGGCCGGCGGCAGCGGCGAAGATCGCGAGGAGGCACGTTGAGCGCATTGTCCTGCCATGATAGCGGTCGTGCATTACAGTAGTGGCTGCCGCACCCATGACCCACGACAACCGCCGAAGACTGCGCAGCGAAATCTGGTTCAACGATCTGTCC
>DATIQI010000396.1:0-16338 GCA_035470985.1 Acidobacteriota bacterium | reverse complement strand
CCTGGTGGTCAACACCATGGGTTCCGTCATGACCCAGGAAGTGCGGCAAATCGGCGTCTTGAAAACGCTTGGTGCACGCGCCTCTCAGATCCGGGGCCTGTACCTGCGGCTGGTCCTCGCGCATGGCCTGGTGGCGCTGCTCCTGTCCGTGCCTCTGACCGCACTCGCGGCGCGCGCCTTGACTACTTATTTGGGAGAATTGTTCAATACCGATATCGTGGACTTTGGAATACCACCCTTCGTGATCCTCCTGCAAACGCTTGCATGTTTGGTATTGCCAGTCATCTTCACCTTGCGGACGGTCCTGATCGGGACGAAGGCGAGACGGTCGCGCGCGCGGAGGCGGCGGCCCTGGAGCGCGAGACCTACCGCGTCGCCGCGCTCCGGACGCAGGAGAAGCGCCGGAACCCGCTCCCGCCCTTCATCACCAGCACGCTGCAGCAGGACTCCTTCCGGCGCCACCGGTTCTCGGCGCAGAAGACGATGGTCCTCGCGCAGCAGCTCTACGAGGGGATCGACCTCGGCGCCGAGGGGGCGACGGGGCTCATCACCTACATGCGTACCGATTCGACCCGGGTCTCGCCCGACGCGCTGACCGAGCTGCGGGAGTACATCGAGCACACGTACGGGAAGCCCTATCTGCCGGAGGAGGTGCGCCACTACCGCTCGCGCGAGACGTCGCAGGACGCGCACGAGGCGATCCGCCCGACGTCCGTCGCGCGCACGCCGGCCTCCATGCGCCACCATCTGGAGCCGGACCAGTACAAGCTCTACGAGCTCGTCTGGCAGCGCTTCGTCGCCTCGCAGATGAACCCGGCGCTCGTCCTCACCACCACGGCCGACATCGCGGCGGGACCGTACCTCCTGCGCGCCTCGGGGAGCCGGGTGAAGTTCGACGGCTTCGCCCGGGCCTACGCGGCGACGCTGATCGAGGACACGGCGGGCGAGAAGAGCAAGCTCCCGGCGATGAACGAAGGGGACGCGCTCGCCCGCCAGGGCGTCCTCCCCGAGCAGCACTTCACCGAGCCGCCGCCCCATTACACGGAAGCGACGCTGGTGAAGACGCTCGAGGAGAAGGGAATCGGCCGCCCGAGCACGTACGCGACGATCGTCGGGACGATCCTGACGCGCGACTACGTGACGCGCGACCGCGGGAAGCTCGTCCCGACCGAGCTCGGCATGACGGTCTGGAAGATCCTCGCGAAGGCGTTCGCCGACGTCTTCGACGTGGCCTTCACCGCGCGGCTCGAGGCGCGGCTCGATCACGTGGAGACCGGCCAGGACCCGTGGGCCGAGGTCGTCAGCGAGTTCTACCAGCCGTTCGAGAAGGACCTGGCGACCGCCGAGTCGCAGCAGGCGGAGGTCCGCGCCTCGCTGGCGCAGGAGACCGACAAGGAGTGTCCGAAGTGCGGCTCGAAGATGGTGAAGAAGTTCGGCCGGAACGGACCCTTCCTCGCCTGTCCGCGCTATCCGGACTGCAAGACGACGATGCCGCTCGACGACGAAGTCCCGGTGGAGGCGCCGAACGTGCCCTGCCCGACGTGCGGCGGTCCGATGCGCGTCCGCACGGGCCGCTTCGGCAAATTTCTCGCCTGCCAGAACTATCCCGACTGCAAGGGGACGCGGCCCTTCACGCTCCAGATCCCGTGCCCCGAGTGCGGGAAGGGAGAGCTGGTGGAGCGCCGCACGCGCCGCGGGAAGAACTTCTACGGATGCAGCGCCTATCCGAACTGCACGTTCGGGCTCTGGGACCGGCCGCTGAAGGAGGCCTGCCCGACCTGCTCCTATCCGATCCTCGTGCAGAAGCACACGAAGACGAAGGGCGACTTCAAGCAGTGCCCGAAGTGCAAGGCGAAGTTCGGCGACGACGGGGCGGAGGACGCGGAGGAGCTGAGTGGAACGGTGGATCGCTGAGTTCGAACGCCACCTGGAGGAGCGCCGCTACGCCGAGGCCACGCGGAAGGCGTACGGCGAGGAGCTGCGGCGTTTCGAGGCGTTCGCGCGTTCGCGGCTCGGACGCGCGCCGGCGGTTCCGGGCGATCTCGGCGGGAATCTGATCGCCGCGTTCGCGGCGGCGCGCTCGCTGGAGCGCGTGGACGCGGGGCGGCGGATCCAGGCGCGAACGCTCGCCCGCTCGCTCGCCGCCGTGCGCGGCTTCCTCCGCTACCTCGAGCACCGGGGCCTCCCCGTCGCCGAAGCGCGCGGGGCGTTCCCGCGCGTCTCCCTGCCCGAGACGCTTCCCTCCTTCATCGGCGAGACCGCGCTGAACACGCTCCTCGACCGGGCCGCGGACGCGGCCGGGCCGGCGGACGCGCGCGCCTGGCGCGCCCTCGCCGCCGCCGAGTGCCTTTACGGCGCGGGCCTGCGCGTCGGGGAGCTGGCGGGGCTCACGCGGGGCCGCGTGGACGAGAAGCGGCGGCTGGTCCGCGTGCTCGGCAAGGGATCGCGCGAGCGCGTGGTGCCGCTCGGCGCGCGGGCGCTCACCGCGCTCCGCCGCTATTGGGGCGCCCTCGGACGGGAGCCCTCCGCCGATCAGCCGGTCGTCTTCGGACGCGGCACGGCCCCCGCGACGACGCGCACTCTGGAGCGCGACATCCGCGGCCTCCTGGCCGGACTGGGACCGAACGCGGCCAGCCATCCGCACGCGCTCCGGCACAGCTTCGCCAGCCATCTGCTCGAGCGCGGCGCCGATCTTCGCGCCGTGCAGGAGCTGCTCGGCCACCGGAATCTCCAGACCACCCAGATCTACACGCACGTCACCCGGCGCCGGCTGAAGGCCGCCTACGAGCGGGCCCACCCGCGCGCCTGAAAGGGAGCCTCGATCATGAAGCGGGACCTCGTATCCTTCGCCGATCTCAGCCGGAGCCAGGCGGACCGGCTCTTCGACGTCGCCTTGCGCCTGAAGGCCGACCTGCGGGCCGGCCGCGCGCACGCGGAGCTCTCCCAGAAGACGCTCGCGCTCCTCTTCCACAAGCCGAGCCTCCGGACGCGCCTCTCGTTCGAGGTGGCGATGACCCAGCTGGGCGGAACCTCGCTCTTCATCACGGACCGCGAGATCGGCATCGGCTCGCGCGAGCCGGTGCAGGATGTCGCGCGCGTCCTCTCGGGCTACGTGGACGGAATCATGGTCCGCACGTTCGACCACCGGCTGGCGGTCGATCTGGCGCGCCACGGTTCGGTGCCCGTGATCAACGGGCTCACCGACTGGCTCCACCCCTGCCAGATCCTCGCCGACCTGCTCACCATGCGCGAGTGCTCCATCGACCTCGACCGGGCGATCGTCGCCTTCATCGGCGACGGGAACAATGTGGCGAACTCGTGGATCGAGGCGGCGACGCTCTACGGGCTGACCGTCCGGATCGCCTGCCCGGAGGGATACGACCCCGATCCGAACCTGGTCGCGAAGGTGCGCGCGCACGGGCCCGGCCGGGTGGAGATCCACCGGTCGCCGGAGACGGCGGCCGATGGCGCGGACGTGCTCTACACGGACGTCTGGGCGAGCATGGGGCAGGAGGCCGAGCGGGAGAAGCGCCTCCCGGTCTTCCGCTCCTTCCAGATCAACGCGGCGCTCCTCGCGCGCGCGAAGACGAGCGCGATCGTGCTCCACTGCCTGCCGGCCCACCGCGGCGAGGAGATCACCGACGACGTGATCGAGGGGAGCCGGTCCATGGTCTTCCCGCAGGCCGAGAACCGGCTCCACGCGCAGAAGGCGGTCCTCTTCGAGCTGCTCGCGGCGAAGGGAGCGGCGGAAAAGCCCGCGGCGCGGAAAGCCGCCGCGAAGAAGCCGGCCGCGAAGAAGGCCGCGTCGCGCCCGAAGCGCGCGGCGCGTCCGGCGGCGAAGCGACGGGCCGGCGCGCGGCGCCGGTGACCCGAGCACGGTCCGCCGCCGCGCTCGCGGCCTGCGCCGCGGTCGCGTCCCTCCTCGGATGCGCCCGGTCGCTGCCGCCGCCCGGCGGACCCGTCGACGCGACGCCGCCGAGCGTCCTCGCCACGTCGCCCGCCGACAGCTCGCTCCGCGTGCCGCGGGACGGGACGGTCGAGCTCCTCTTCTCGGAGGGGATGGACCGGGCGAGCGTCCGGGACAATGTCCGGCTCTTTCCCCCCGCGGGGCGCCCCGGCTACGACTGGAGCGGCCGGCGCTTCCGCGTCACGTGGGGCGAATCGCTCCGGGCGGGGACCACGTACCAGGTATTCCTGAGCGGCCGCGCGCGCGATCTCAGGGGCGTCCTGATGGGGCGCCCGTCCCTCATCCGCTTCTCGACCGGCGATTCGATCGCGCCGGGCGCGATCACGGGCGTGCTGCGCGCGAAGACCTTGACCCGCCAGGGTGTCCCGATCCTCCTCTTCCCCGATTTGCTCGGCGCGCGCCCCGATACCTCGTACGCGTTCGAACCGGCCTACCAGGCGGAGACCGACACGGCGGGCGTCTACGCCTTCGCGGGCCTGCCGCTGGACGAGGGGTTCACGGTGCACGCCTTCTACGATCGGAACGGCGATTCGTACTTCGACGGGGAGCAGGACGTCCTTGCGAGCTACGGCGAGGCGGTGCGGTTGACACCCGGTCGCGCGCTCGCGGATAGTATCAATCTCACGGCCGTGGACCCCCGAGCGCCGGGGATCCTGAGCGGCTCGATCGTCACGCCCGATTCCACCGCGCGGTTCCGGATCGAGATTCGCGCCGCCGCCGACTCCAGCGTCGTCGCGAAGACCGAGCGGCTGGGGCCGGGGACGTTCGCGGTCCGCGTGCCGGCGGGGAGCTACCGGGTCTCGGCGCGCCGGCTGGCGACGGTCTTCCGCCCGGCGCGTCCGGGCGCGGTGGCGCCGGCCGCGCCCGTCATGACCGAGGCCTACACGATCCTCGATCCCGTCGTCGCGGTCGGTCCGGAGGAAGAGCGCGGTCCCTTCGTCCTCACGTTCCCGCCCGGCGCCGCGGCCGCGCCCGAAGCGCCGCCGCCGCCCGAGCCGCAGGAGGATTCACGATGAGCCAGTCGCGATCGATCTTCGAAGGCGTCGGAGTCGCCGTGGTGACGCCGTTCCGCCGCGGCGCGGTCGACACGGAGGCCCTGGGCCGCCTGGTCGAGCACCTCGTCGCGCGCGGCGTCCGCGCCGTCTATCCCTGCGGCTGCACGGGGGAGGCGACGTCCCTGACGCGCGAGGAGCGCCCGCGGGTGATCCGCGCGGCCCTCGAAGCCGCGGCGGGGAAGGCCGCCATCGTCGCCGGGACGGGAACGGCCAACACGGACGAGACGATCGAGCTCTCGCGGGAGGCGATCGCGCTCGGGGCGGACGCGGTGATGGTGATCACGCCCTACTCCTGCAAGCCGACGCCCGAGGGCCAGATCGCGCACTACCGAGCGGTGGCCGACGCGATCGACCGCCCGATCGTCCTCTACAACGTGCCGTCGAGGACCGGCGTCCTCATCGCGCCCGAGACCGTGGCGCGCCTGGCCGAGCATCCGCGGATCGCGGCGATCAAGGAGGCGAGCGGCTCGCTCGACCAGGCGAGCGCCATCCGCGCGCGCTGCGACATCGCGGTCCTGGCGGGGGACGACTCGCTCTTCCTCCCCCTCCTCGCCGTCGGGGCCCGCGGCGTCGTCTCGGTCGCGGCGCACGTCGCGCCGGCGGAGATGGTCGCGATCCACGAGGCGTTCGCGCGGGGGCGGACCGCGGAGGCCGAGGCGACGCACCGCCGCCTCTTCCCGGTCTTCCGGGCCCTCTTCCTCGAGACGAACCCGGGACCGGTGAAGCGCGCGCTCGCGCTCCTCGGGCTCGCGCCGGAGGAGATCCGCCTGCCGCTCGTTCCGGTCCGGCCCGAAACCGGGAAGGCCGTCGCCGAGGCGCTGGAGCGGGCCGGGCTCATGCCGGGCGCACGGGCGACCGCGTGACCGCCTCCGTTCCGCTCCTCCTCCACGGGGCCACGGGGCGAATGGGGACGGCGGTGCGGTCCCTCCTTCCGTCGAGCTCCGGGATCGCGCTCCGCGCCTGCGTGGCGTCGGAGGGGCCCTCCGGGGACTGCCCGCCGGGCTGCGCCTGGATCGCCGCGGGCGCGTTCGACGGCACGGCGCTGGAAGCCCTCCCGGCCGACACGGTCGTGCTCGACGTGAGCCTCGCGGACGGAACGGCCGCCCTGGTCACGCTCCTCGAGCGCGCGCCGCGCGCCGCGGTCGTCGCGACGACGGGGCTCCCCGAATCGCTCGAGGCGCGGCTCGCCGCGCTGGCGCGGAGGGCGCCGATCCTTCGCGCCCGGAACCTGAGCCTCGGCGTCGCGGTGATGCGGGCGTGGATCCGCGATCTCCCCGCGCCGGTCCGCGAGGCGTTCGTGGCCGACGTGGTGGAGCAGCATCACGCGGGGAAGAAGGACGCGCCGAGCGGCACCGCCCTCGACCTGGCCGCCGCGCTGGGGCCGATGGGCGAGGCGCGGAGGCCGGGCGGGATGGTCCACACGCACGCCATCCGGGCGGGAAGCGTGCCGGGCACGCATCGCGTGATCCTGAGCGGCGACGGCGAGACGCTGGAGCTGGTCCACACCGTCTACGACCGGAGCGTCTTCGCCGCGGGCGCGCTCCGCGCGGTCCGGTTCGTCCACGGCCGCGCGCCCGGTCTCTATTCCATCGACGATCTCGTCGGCGACGCACACCCCATCGCGACTTCCGGAAAGGACTCGTGACCCGATGCGCTTGAGCCAGGCGTTTCTCCCGACGCTGAAGGAAGATCCGTCCGACGCCGAACTGGCGAGCCACAAGCTGATGGTCCGCGCCGGCATGATGCGGAAGCACGCCGCGGGGATCTACAGCCTCCTGCCGCTCGGGTGGCGCGTCACGAAGAAGGTCGCGTCGATCGTCCGCGAAGAGATGGATCGCGCCGGAGCGCAGGAGGTGGCGCTCCCGATCCTCATGCCGTCCGAGCTCTGGCAGGAGACGGGCCGGTGGCAATCGCACGGACCCGAGCTCTTCCGCCAGCGCGACCGCCACGCCCGCGAGTACGTCCTCGGCCCGACGCACGAGGAGGCGGTCACGGACCTCGTGCGCAACCACGTCCGCTCCTACCGTGATCTCCCGCAGAACCTCTACCAGATCGGCGTGAAGTTTCGCGACGAGGTTCGTCCCCGATTCGGGCTCATGCGCGCGCGCGAGTTCCTGATGAAGGACGCCTACTCGTTCCACGTGGACGACGCGCAGCTGCAGGAGACCTACGAGAAGATGCGCGCGGCCTATACCGCGATCTTCACGCGGTGCGGCCTGACCTTCACCATGGTGGAAGCCGATTCGGGAGCGATCGGCGGGGATGTGAACCACGAGTTCATGGTGACGGCCGATTCCGGCGAGGCAGAGGTATTCAAGTCCGCTTGCGGCTACGCCGCGTCCTCGGAGCGCGCCACGTTCGCCTGGACGCCGCACGCGTCCGAGCCGGAGCAGCCGCTCGCCGAGAAGGCGACGCCCGAGAAGCGGACGGTGGAGGAAGTCGCCGCGTTCCTGGGCGTGGGGCCGGACCGACTCCTGAAATCGCTCCTCTGGTTTGCCGGGACCGAGCCGGTGCTGGCGGTCGTACCCGGCGATCGGGAGTTGAACGAGGCAAAGCTCGCGCGACAGATGGGCGGCGTCCCGCTTCGGCTCGCCACCGCGGTCGAAATCGAGGCGCTGACGGGAGGGCCGGTCGGATTCACGGGACCGGTAGGCCCGGCCGGCGGAATCCGGACGCTGGTCGATGCCACGATCCAGGAGGGGAGAAACTACGTCGCCGGCGGCAACAAGCGCGACCGGCACTTGGTGAACGTCCGGATCGGGCGCGACCTCGTGGCGACGGAGCGGGCGGACCTCGTCACGGCCAAGGAGGGGGACCGCTGCCCGCGATGCGGCGACGTGATGAAGGTGAGCCGCGGGATCGAGGTCGGGCACATCTTCAAGCTCGGGTTGAAGTACTCCGAGGCGATGGGCGCGCACTACCTCGACGCCGAAGGGAAGGAGCGGACGATCGTAATGGGCTGCTACGGCATCGGCATCACGCGGACCGTGGCCGCGGCGATCGAGCAGGGGAACGACGCGAACGGGATCATCTGGCCGATGCCGATCGCTCCGTACCAGGTTCATATCGTGCCCGTAAACGCGAAGGATGCGACGACACGGGATGCGGCCGAAGCGCTCTACGCGTCCCTGACGCGCACGGGCCTCGAGGTCCTCTACGACGATCGCGACGAGCGGCCGGGCGCGAAATTCAAGGACGCCGACCTGATCGGGGTGCCGCTCCGCGTGACGATCGGGGAGAAGGGGCTGGCGGACGGGATCGTGGAACTACGGGACCGGAAAAGCGGAGCCGTGGAGCGCGTCCCGGTGGGAGACGCGTCCACGGCGATCGTGGCGCGGGTCGAAGCGGCGCTTCGGCGGCCCGACTAGCGGCGCCGCCGCCGCGGCGCGGCGATTACGACGAGGACTTCCCGGCGGCCCGGTTCGCGGCCCTCGCGAGGCGCGACTTCCGGCGGTTCGCGACGGCCTTCGGGATGACGCCCTTCCGGACGGCGCGATCCAGCAGGGAAACCACCTGCCGCGCAACCGATTGATCTGAAGGAGTTTCCGAGGCCTTCTTCAGCGCCGACTTGATGCCCGTCTTCACGTTGACGTTGCGCGCGCGGTCCCGCTTCGTGGTCCGCATGCGCTTCACCGCTGACTTGTGATGCGGCATTCCCTACCTCCAATGAGACCGATACCGTCCGACACGAGAACGGCCACTTTACCCGACGGGCGGGGTCTCTGTCAATCGCGTGCGGCAGCGTGATATACTGCCTCCGATGGCTCCGCGTGTCGCGGGCCGGCCTTCCTCCGGCGGTTCCGCCGATCCTCCCCTGGATGAAACCGCCTCACCCGAGTCCGCCTCGAACTCCGGCTTGAGCGCGAAGCTGGAAGCGCTCCCGGCCCAGCCCGGCGTCTACGTCTTCCGCGACCGCCGCGGCGAGGTCCTCTACGTCGGGAAGGCGAAGCGGCTCGACCAGAGAGTCCGCTCGCATTTCCAGGACCCGGGCTCCGTCGGCCCGAAGCAGGTCGCGCTGATCCGGAGGGTCCACGACGTGGAGTACATTGCCGTGGAGAGCGAGATCGACGCCCTCATCCTCGAGGCGACGCTCGTCCGGGAGAAGCAGCCCCCCTACAACATCCGCCTGAAGGACGACAAGCGCTACCCCTACGTCCGCATCTCCTGGGAGGAGGACTACCCGCGCCTCACCCTGGTGCGCCGCGCCCGGAAGGATGGGGCGCGCTACTTCGGCCCCTACACCGAGGTGAAGGGACTGAGGCAGCTCCTCCGCCTCACGCGCTCCATCTTCCCGATGCGCTCCTGCCGCGACATCGAGTCGCACATCGCGGCGCGCCGCGAGTGCCTCGACTTCCACATCGGCCGCTGCGGCGGCCCCTGCATCGGGGCCCAGTCGCGGGAGGAGTACCGCGCGATGGTGGAGCAGTTCTGCGACTTCCTCTCGGGAAAGCGGGAGCAGGTGGTGGAGCGTTTCCGCGCGCTCCTCGAGTCGGCGGCCGCGCGCCGCGAGTACGAGCGCGCGGCCAAGCTCCGCGACCAGATCCGCCGACTGGAGACGATCCTGGCGCGCCAGAGGATGGTGGACGTAGGCGGCGCGTCGGTGGACGTGGTGGGCGTCGCGCGGGGCGACGGGGAGGCGTGCGCGGTCGTGCTGAAGATCCGCGACCGTCGCGTCGTCTCGCGCGACGTCCGCTGGCTGCGGGGCGCCGGCGCGGCGTCCGACGCCGAGGTCTCGAGCGCGTTCGTGGGGCTCTACTACGCGCCGCCCGACGCCATCCCGGAAACGCTGGTGGTGGAAGGGGACCCGGAGGAGCGGGCGCTCCTCGAAGCGTTCCTCACCCGGGCGGCCGCGTCGGAGAGTCCCGTGCGGATCCGCGCGCCGCGCGATCCGGGCGAGCGGCTCCTCGCGCGGACGGCGCGGCGGAACGCGGCCATGCTCCTCGCCCGAGCGCGCGGCGAGTCGGCGCGCGCCCTCGCCGGCGCGGCGGGGGAGGAGTCGCTCGACCTCCAGCGCGCGCTCGGCCTGCCGCGCCCCCCGCGCCGGATCCGATGCTTCGACGTCTCGAACCTCCAGGGGACCTACGTCGTGGCCTCCATGACGACGTTCCTCGACGGCCGGCCCGCGAAGGGGGAGTACCGGAAGTTCCGGATTCGGACGGTGGAGGGACAGGACGACTTCGCCTCCATCGCCGAGGCGGTCCGCCGTCACGCGCGCCGCGTGGCGGAAGGCGCCCTCCCCGCGGCCGACCTCTACGTCATCGACGGCGGCGCCGGGCAGCTGAGCGCCGCGCGCGCCGCCGCGGGGGGCACGCCCCTCGAGGCGGCCCCGTTCGTGGGGCTCGCGAAGCGCTTCGAGGAGATCGTGAAGCCCGACGGGGGCGCGGTCCGACTTCCGCGCCGCTCCCCGGGACTCCGCCTCCTGCAGCGCGCGCGGGACGAGGCGCATCGCTTCGCGGTCGCGTATCATCGTTCCCTTCGCGGGAAGGGGGCGCGCGCTTCCGCCCTCGACGAGGTCCCGGGACTGGGACCCCGCCGGCGCGCGCGGCTCCTCGCCCGCTTCGGATCGGTCGCGGGCATCCGGCGCGAGCGCCCGGAGGCGCTGGCCGCGGTGCCCGGAATCGGGCCCGCGCTCGCGGCGCGGATCGCCGCGGCGCTCGCGGCCGCGGAAGGAGGAGACTCGTGAAGTCGGCGCGCGTGGAGCTGGCGGTGGAGAGCGTGACGACGCCCGCCGGCCGGATCTGGATCGTCTGCAGCGAGCGGGGGCTCCGCGAAGTGAGGCTGGGCGACCGGGCCGTGCCGAGCGCGCGGGAGGGACGGAGCCGCGGCGTCTCCTACGTGAAGCGGCCGCGCTGGACCGACGCGGCGCGCCAGGCTCTGGAGCGCTACCTCGCGTCGCTCGCTCCGCTCGACGACGTCGCCCTCGACGTGGAAGCCGGCACGCCCTTCCAGCGCCAGGTCTGGGACGCCGCGCGACGGATTCCCATCGGCCAGGTTCGCGGCTACGGCGAGGTCGCGGCCATGGCGGGCGCGCCTTCGGCGAGCCGCGCGGTCGGGAACGCGCTGGGCATGAACCCGGTCCCGATCGTGATCCCCTGCCACCGCGTGATCCACGCCGATCTCGGCCTGGGCGGCTTCTCGGCGGGGCTTCGCTGGAAGCGATTCCTCCTCGAGCACGAGCGCGGTCAGCTCGCGATGCCGATGCCGGCTCCCCGGGGCAGGAAGCGCGCGTGACGGCACCGCGCGCCTGGGAGGCGGCGGTCTCCCGCTTCCGCGACCACCTCGCCCTCGAGCGCCGTCTCAGCGAGCACACCGTCCGCGCCTACACCGAGGACGCCGCCCAGTACGGCCGCTACCTCGAGGGGCAGCGGATCGCCGGCCCGGAAGGGGCCCGGCCGGCCGACGTGGAGCGCTTCCTCGCCACCGGCGGCTGGGCCGCCTCGACCGCGGCCCGGAAGATCGCCGCCATCCGGGCCTTTCACGAGTTCTTGCGCCGCCATGGGGCCGCGGGGGAGAATCCTGCGTTTAGCGTCCGTCCCCCGAGAAAGGGGCGTCCGCTTCCCGACGTCCTGACCGTGGAGCAGGTGGAAGCGCTCCTCCGGGCGCCGCGCGGCGAGGAGCCGGCGGCCGTGCGGGACCGGGCGCTCCTGGAACTGGCGTACGCGACGGGGCTTCGAGCGAGCGAGCTGGTCGGTCTCCGCCTCGAGGAAATCGATCTCGAGGAGGGACTCGTGCGCTGCATGGGAAAGCGCCGCCGCGAGCGGATCGTCCCCTTCGGCACGAAGGCGCGCGAGGCGCTTCTTCGCTATCTGGACGGCGTGCGCGGCTCGCTGGCGCGGAACCGGGCGGAGCGGGCGGTCTTCCTGACGCGCTTCGGGCGCCCCTTCACGCGGATGGGGTACTGGAAGCTCCTCCAGGGGCACGCGCGGACGGCGGGGCTCGAGCGTTCGATCTCGCCGCACACGCTGCGCCACTCGTGCGCGACGCACCTCCTCGAGGGGGGGTGCGACCTGCGCGTGGTGCAGGAGTTCCTGGGCCATCGCTCCATCGAGACGACGCAGATCTACACGCACCTCGACCGAAACTACCTTCGGGAGGTGCATACGAAGTTCCATCCGAGAGCATCGTGACGCCGCCGGGAACGGGAGGTTCGATGAGTCGTACGTGGGACGGTAGGGGGATGTGGATCGCGGCGTTCGTCCTGGCGGCCTGGGGCGCCTGGAGCGGCTCGGCGCCGGCCGCGCGCGCCGCGACCTGGGAACCCGCGCCCTGGATCGCGTCGGCCGCGGGCGTGGACGTCGCCGCCGCCGCTGCCGAAGGCGCCGCCGGAGCCGGCGCGACGGGGGAGACGTACCTTCGCCTCGCGTCGTCGGACGCGGGGGGCCGCGACCTCGGCTTCGCCTCGTCGCGCCGCCAGCCGGTGCCCGTGCCGACGCCGCGCGGCCCGCTCCTTCGCCGGCTCCGGGCGAACACGATCAGCCTGGGCCTCCAGGGGCAGTACGGCGGCGTCCGGGGGAGTTCGCGACTCGCCGACGGCTTCGACCACGGACCGGGCTACGCGTTCCGCTTCCGTTACATGCTGAGCCGCTCGAGCGCCCTCGGCTTCTCGTTCGAGCACCAGCGCTACGGCAGCGTTCAGCCGCCGCTGAACGTGCCGGGCGACTTCGCCGACAGCCACGTCGTGCTCACCACCATTTCCGTGGAGGGCGTCTTCTACAAGGGCCGCGAGCGGGAGGTCCACCCCTACTTCGTCCTCGGCGCGGGGTACGCGAGCCCCGACATCGTCTACTCGGACGACATCGCCTCGCGCGTGAACGAAGGGGCCTTCCTGGTCGGGGGGCTCGGCTTCGAACGCTTCATCCGACAGCGCTTCTCCATCGACGGCTCCCTGCGCGTCATCGGCCAGATCGCGAATTCCGAATTCTCCTCCATCGGACAGGTGAGTCTCGGGATCCATCTCTATCCGGGAGACTGACGCGCGTGCGGGTCATGTTCTGGGGAGCCGCCCGCACGGTGACGGGCTCGAAGCACCTCCTGCTCGGCCGGTCGGGCGCGCTCCTTCTCGATTGCGGGCTCTTCCAGGGACGCCGCGCCGAGTCGGAGGCGCGGAACCGGGCGCTCCCGTTCGCGGCGATGACGGTGGACGCGCTCGTCCTCTCGCACGCGCACATCGACCATAGCGGCGCGATCCCGCTCCTCGTGAAGTCGGGCTTCGACGGCGCGATCCACGCGACCCCCGCGACGGCCGACCTCTGCCGCGCCATGCTCCTCGACGCCGCGCACATCCAGGCGAAGGACGCCGAGTGGCTGAACCGCCACGAGACGAACCACCGCCGCGGCGGGAACCGGGGCGGGGCGCGCGGAGGGAAGAACCACCGCCGGCCGATCGAGCCTCTGTACGACGTCGCCGACGTGGAGCGCGCGCTCGCCCGGTTCGTGCCGCACGACTACGGGGAGTCGTTCGAGCCGATCCCGGGCGTCGAGGCCGACTTCAGCGACGCCGGGCACATCCTCGGCTCCGCCGCGGTCCGGCTCGCCTGGAAGGACGGCGGACCCGCGCGGAGCCTCGTCTTCAGCGGCGACCAGGGCCGCCCGCATCGTCCGATCATCCGCGACCCCGCGCCGCTCCCCTCCGCCGACTACCTCATCCTCGAGGGGACGTACGGCGGGAAGACGCACCCAGGGGAGGACTCGCTCCTGGAATCGCTGGAGCGGGTCGTGCGGGAGACGATCGCGCGCGGCGGGCGGATCGTCGTCCCGGCCTTCGCGGTCGGACGGACGCAGGAAGTGGTGCACGCGCTCGACCGCCTGATCGCCTCGGGCCGGATCCCGGAGCTTCCGATCTTCATCGACAGCCCCCTCGCCGCCGACGTGCAGGAGATCGTCCAGCGCCATCCCGAGGTCTACGACGCGGAGACGGAGGCGGCGCTCCGGCGCGGCCACGATCCGCTCGGGATGCGCCGCGTCACCATGGTGCGGGAGGCCGAGCAGTCGAAGCAGCTGAACGACCGGAAGGGGACCTTCGTGACGATCTCGGCCTCCGGAATGGCCGAGGCCGGACGCGTGCTGCACCATCTGAAGCACACCATCGAGGACCCGAGGCACACCGTGGTGATCGTCGGCTACCAGGCCGAGGGAACGCTGGGGCGGCGGCTCGTGGAAGGCGTGCCGGAGGTGCGGATTCTCGGCGAGCTCCACACGGTGCGCGCGCGGGTCGAGGTCTTGAACGGATTCAGCGCCCACGCGGATCATCCCGCGCTGATCGCGCAGGCCGCCTCCTGCGGCGCGGCGCGCGGCGTGGCGATCGTGCACGCCGACCTGGAGCGCGCGGAGGCGCTTCGGGCCGGGCTCCCGGACCCGTCGCGGGTCCGGATTCCGGTGGAGGGGGACGCGTGGGACCTCCGGGAGGGCGCGACGTCCGCCGCGGGCCCGGCGCCGGGCTCTTCCGGGGCTTCCGCGTCGGCGACCGCGTCGTGCACAAGACGTTCGGCGAGGGGCTGATCGTGGAGGTGCGCGACCGGGACGGATTCGAGGTGCTGGAGATCGCGTTCCCGGAAGGCATCCGCCGCCTCACGTCGCTCTATCCGCTGGAGCCGCTCCGGCGGGCGCCGCGCGGCGGCCGCGCCGAGCCGGCGCCGGCGCCCGCCGAATCGCGCCCGAGCGGCCTCGAGTTGACGCCGCGCGGCCAGTTCCGGATCGGCGCGGGCGCGGAGGAGATCCTCCAGCGCCTCCTCGTCGGGCCGTTCGACCGCCTGCGCGAGCACGAGGTCCGGCTCAGGGCGGAGCGCTATTCACTCCATCGGGGCTTCGACCGGCTCCTCTGCCTCGACCACCTCCACGACGTTCAGAAGTACGAGCACCAGGTCCAGGCCTGCATGACCGCGCTGCGGCGGATGCGAGGCCGGGCGCTCCTCGCGGACGAGGTCGGGCTGGGGAAGACCATCGAGGCGGGGCTGGTGCTGAAGGAGTTCCTCCTCCGCGGCCTCGTGCAGCGCGCGCTCGTGCTCGTGCCGGCGTCGCTCGTCGAGCAGTGGGACCAGGAACTCCGCCGCAAATTCGATCTCGAGTTCGCGATCCTGAAACACGGAACGGCCTGGTGGGAGGAGCCGCTCCTCCTCGCCTCCATGGACACGGCGAAGCTCCTCCGCCACCGGGACAAGGTGGCGGCCGCGGCGTTCGACCTCGTCATCGTGGACGAGGCGCACCGCCTGAAGAACCAGAAGACGCTCGCCTGGAAGTTCCTCGACCGGCTCGCGCCGCGCTATCTCCTCCTCCTGACCGCCACGCCCGTTCAGAACGACCTGCACGAGCTCTACAACCTGGTGCAGCTCCTCCGCCCGGGCCTCCTCGGCACCTATCGCACGTTCGGCCGCGAGTTCATGCGGCGCGGCGACCGGCGGATGCCGCAGAACACGGGGCGGCTCGCGACGCTCCTGGGCGAGACGATGGTCCGGACCACGCGCGCCAGCACGTCCATCCGCTTCCCGAAGCGCGACGTGACGAACGTGATGTTCGACCTGACGGAACCGGAGCGGACGCTGTACGACGACGTGACCCGCCTCATCCGGCGGCTGGTCCAGGGGCAGCGCGAGTCGCGCCGGGGGGCGATCAAGCTGACGCTCCTCACGCTGCAAAAGGAGCTCGGTTCCTCGTCCTTCGCGGCCGCGCCGACCCTCGCGAAGCTCCTCCAGCGCGACGGGATGGCGCCGTTCCGCGCCGACGTGGAGGCGCTCTGGCGGACGGCGCGGGGGATCGAGACGAACGCGAAGTTCGCGGGCCTGGAGACGATCCTCGGATCGTCGCGCGACAAGCTGGTCGTGTTCACGCAGTTCCGGGCCACGCTGGAGTTCATCACGCGGTCGCTCCGCGCGCGGGGGATCCGGGTCGCGACGTTCCACGGGGCCATGTCGCTCCGCGAGAAGGAGGAGGCGATCGGCCAGTTCCGGGACCGCGCGCGCGTGCTGGTCAGCACCGAGGCGGGCGGCGAGGGGCGGAATCTCCAGTTCTGCCACATCCTCGTGAACTACGACCTCCCCTGGAACCCGATGCGGATCGAGCAGCGGATCGGGCGGCTGCACCGGCTCGGCCAGGAGCACGACGTCCACGTCTTCAACTTCACCGCGCGGCACACGGTCGAGGCGTACGTCCTCGACATCGTGCACGAGAAGATCAACCTCTTCCGGAGCGTCATCGGCGATCTCGGGTCGTCGCCCGGTATGGATCGACTTCCGCGAACACTCCTGCCTCGACAATCGCCCGGACTGCATCCTCACCGCGCAGGTTGCCAGTCTGCAATTCGCTTGCCGGAATCATGCCCTC
>DATIQI010000395.1:0-3306 GCA_035470985.1 Acidobacteriota bacterium | reverse complement strand
CGGCTCTCTGTCGCGACAACGGCGCCATGATCGCCTACGCCGGCTGGCACCTCCTTCGCCGCGGCCTCCGCACGCCCCTCGACGTCTCCGCCGTTCCGAACCTCGATTCGTTCCCCGCAGCCTAGCCGCCGCCCGCTTCAGTTCCCCCAACACCCTGCCGATCAAGGCATTAGGCGCGCCCGGACACCCGTCCCGAGGCGGCGCGCATGGGACGGTTCCGCTCAAGAAGGGAGCCGCGCGGACGATTCATTCAAGGAACGATGGGCAGTCCCACAGTCTCCCCGGGGGAATCGTGAGCGAAGCGCCGATCGACAAGGGCCGGATTCTCGTCGTGGAGGACGAGCCTCATCTCCGCATCATCCTGGAGCGCCAGCTTCGCGACGCGCCCGACGCGCAGTACGACGTGCGCTCGGCGGAGGACGGCATCAAGGCGCTGGAGGAAGTCCGGCGCGACCCGCCCGAGCTGATCCTGCTCGACGTGATGATGCCGGGCATGGACGGCTACGAAGTCTGCCGCCGTCTGAAGGCGAGCCCGCTCACGAGCCGCATTCCGGTGATCTTCCTCACGGCCAAGTCGTCGCTCGACGACCGGCTGGAGGGGCTGAACGTCTACGCCGACGACTACGTCACGAAGCCGTGGGAGCGGAAGGAGCTCCTCTTCCGCGTTCGCAACCAGCTTCGGACCCGCCGGGCGCAGCTCTCGTCGAACGCGCTGACCGGGCTCCCCGGCAACGTGCTGATCGAGAACGAGCTGACGCGCCGGATCACGGAACGCGAGAAGTTCGCGTTCCTCCACATCGATCTCGACAATTTCAAGGCCTATAACGACTACTACGGCTACGCGCGCGGCGACGCGCTCATCCGCTTCGTGGCGTCGCTCCTGGTCGAGGCCGTGGAGCAGGTCGGGGGCGACGGGGACTTCGTCGGCCACATCGGCGGCGACGACTTCGTGGTGATGACGGTCCCCGAACGGGCGACCCAGATCGCCGAGGCCGTGAAGCGGGAGTTCGACACGCGCGTTCCCGAGCAGTACGAGCCGGAAGATCGCGCGCGGGGCCACATCACGGTCCTCTCCAGCCGGCAGGGAGGCGTGAAGAATTTCGACCTCCTCTCGGTGACGATCCTCCTCGTGACGAACGTCGGGCGCGACATCCAGCACAGCGCCCAGGTGAACGACATCGCGAAGGAGCTGAAGAAGGCGGGCAAGGCGATGCGCGGCAGCTGCATCGTGCCGGACCGCCGTTCCGACGGCACCCTCGTCGGCCCGGCCAAGGAAACGCCGCGGCCCGAGTCGCGCGCATGAACGGCCCCGAGGCGCGGAACG
Organism: Acidobacteriota bacterium; assembly: GCA_035470985.1. GTDB lineage: Bacteria > Eisenbacteria > RBG-16-71-46 > SZUA-252 > SZUA-252 > SZUA-252. Next base: position 1,982 of record DATIQI010000395.1, on the reverse strand, counting down.
GTTCCGCGTCGCCCGGCCGCGGCCTCGCGCGTCTGGGAAGTCTCTCCTTCGCGCTCCAAGCCGCCTCCGATCCGGACACGCTCTTCCACGCCCTGGCCGATCACGTGCTCGACCTCGCGGGCGCCGACCAGTTCGCGCTCCTCCTCCTGAACGAGGAGTCGGGCGAGCTGGAGGGCTACGCGTACGAGCGCGACCGGGCCGGCGCGCGCTACCTCCAGCTCGCGCCCGACCCGCGCAGCTTCCTCGGCCTCGTGCTCCGGCGCGAAACGCTCGTGTCGGGGGAGCCGGCCGAGGTGCAGCAGGTGGGACACGAGGAGATCGGGTGGAGCGGTCCCACGCCCAGCACGCTCGTCGGCGTTCCGGTGCTCGTCGGCACGGCGCTCCTCGGCGCCATGGCCGTCGGCTATCGCCGCCCGAAGCCGATCACCACGCGCCGCCGCCGCACGCTCCTCTTCCTCGCCGATCAGATCGGCCTGGCCGTGGACCGTCTCCGCGCGCGCGGGGAACTCCACGCCGCCACGCGCCAGCTCGACGAGGCGCGCGCGGCGCTCCGCCGGGCGGACCAGGCGAAGTCCGACCTCATCTCGGTCGTCTCTCACGAGATGAGGACGCCGCTCACGGCGATCAAGGCGTACACCGAGTCGCTCCTGGACAATCTCGAGACGCCCTCGTTCGCCATGCAGGAGAAGTTCCTGAACGTGATCAACGAGGAGTCGGACCGCCTGGCGCGCATGGTGAACGACGTGCTCGACCTGAGCCGCATCGACTCGGGGCGGCGCCGGCTCCGGGCCGAGCCGCTCCTGGTCTCGGCCGTGATCGCGGACGCGCTTCCGACCGTGGAGCCGCGCCTGGGGCAGAAGGGGCTTCGCGTCCGCGTGGCGCTGCCGGCCGACCTCCCGCGCGTCGAGGCCGACCTCGACCTCTTGAAGCAGATTCTCGTGAACCTCCTCCACAACGCCGCCAAGTTCTCGCCGGCCGGGCGCGAGATCGTCGTCCGCGTGTCCGTGTCGGGCGACCGCGCCTGCTTCGAGGTGGAGGATCACGGGAACGGCATCCCGCCGGAGAAGCTGCCGTACGTCTTCGAGCGCTTCTACCGCGTCGAGGACGGGAGCGGCGTCCGCTCCGACGGGACGGGGCTCGGGCTCGCCATCGTGAAGAGCGCCGTCGAGCTGCACGGAGGCTCCATCCACGCCGAGAGCGAGGTCGGCGTCGGCACCCGGTTCGTCTTCGACCTCCCGCTCCAGCAGCGCGGCTTCACCACGCTCGTCCGGTCCCTGGAGCCGCTCTTCGTCCGGCCGGAGCTGCGCGCGGTGCTCCAGCAGTGCGTCACCATGGTCGCCGAGGTGATGGGCGCCGGAATCGTCTCGTTCATGTTCCTGGACGAGAAGGGTCAGGAGCTCCGGATCCAGGCGGCGCACGGGCTCGACGTGGACACGGTGGACCGCACGCGCGTCCGCGTCGGCGATTCCATCGCCGGCTGGGTGGCGCACACGGGCGAGGCGCTCCTGGTCGAGGACGTGGAGAACGACCGCCGGTTCCGGAAGATGAACCATCCCCAGTACGAGACCCACTCGCTCCTCGTCGCGCCGCTCCAGATCGCGGGCGAGACCGTCGGCGTCGTGAACGTGAACAACAAGTCGTCGGGCGAGCGGTTCGACGAGGACGACCTGAGGCTCCTCGTCGCGGTCACCGCCCGCGTCGCCGCCGCGCTCGACCGGCTGCACGATCACCCGAGCGAAAGCGAGGTGGCGGCGACCCTGGGGAGCCTCCGCGCCGTCATCCGCGCGCGCCGCCAGCGCCTCCTTCCCAGCTCGCAGCGCGCCTTCAAGCTCGCGACCGAGTTGGGCCGCGCCTCGCCGGCCGGCGGGACCGCGGGATAGTAGCGCTGGACGCGGCGCTCGCCGTTGGTGTAGGTCCCCTCGCGCTCGGCGAAGGCCTGGGCGGGGAAGACGACGTTGGCGAGCTTCGCGGTCTCGGTGAGG
>DATIQI010000394.1:0-4057 GCA_035470985.1 Acidobacteriota bacterium | reverse complement strand
GCTCCCGAGCCCCTCCCGACGATGGGGCCGATTCCCGCGTACCGGATCGTCGCCAGGGTGCTGGTCCAGGATCAGGATCTCGTGATCGATCCCCCCTGCGTTCAGATGATCGAGCCGTACCGGCTCTCGAAGCCGCTAGGGCGGCTCCCGTTCGGCTACTACATCGTGGAGGCCTTCGAGCGGGTGGAGAGCATGGTCGATCCCGCCACGCCGGCGTCCGCGATCGACTCGAGCCACGTCACCTTCAAGTTCTACGTGGCGCCCGACACTTGCCGCACCGGGGCCGAGTGCGTGCTTCTCGGATTCGCCGGCGCGGCCGCCATCGCCCCGCGTCTCGACGGATGCACCGCGCGCACCTCGCCCGGATCACGCGCCTGCTTCGACGTCACGCTCGCCAATCCCGTCCCGGTCGGAGGACTCCAGACCGAAGTGACGGTGGGCCGCCCGCCGCAAGAGATCGCCTTCCGCGACTGGTTCAACCCGGTCGCGGTCCGTGGCACCGATCGGACGAACGGGCTCGAGGTCGCCTGGAGCGCCGACGATTCCACCGCGAAGATCGTCCTCTATTCGCCCGTGGACGCGGTCATCGCCCCCGGCCGGGGTCCCGTGCTGCACGTCTGTTACGAGGTGAGCCCGGAGGCGGCGCGGCTCCGCTACCCGATCCGGTTCGGCCCGACGATCGTGGCCGGGCCCCGCGGACACTCGATTCCTCTCTGCCCGACGTTCGCCGAGGTGGAAGGGGCCGTCTGCCTGGGCGGCGCGGTCTGCGACGTGAACGGAGACGGGGCCGGCGACATTCGCGACATCCTCCGCATCGTCCGGTGCGCGCTCGCCGATGCGGGCGACACGACCGGCGTCTGTCCCGACAGCGTCCGCGTCCGCGCGGATTGCAACGAGGACGGCAGCGTGGACGTCCGGGACATCATCTGCTGCGTGCGACGCATCCTGGCGGCGGACGACGCCTGGGGCGCCCCGGCCGATCCGAGCGCGGATCCCCCGGGCGACCGGGTCCGGATCGGATTCGAGGGGGACGCCGTCTGGAACGGCCAGATCCTCGGCCTCGCTTCGTTGAGCGTGGAGACGCCGGGGACGTTCGGCGGCGCTCAGTGGGTGCTCGACCCGGGGACGGCCGCGCGAATTCGCGGCCTCACGGTGAACGATCCGCAGGGGATCTACGCCATCGATTCGCAGGAGAATCCAGACGGCTCGGTGAGGGTGGTTCTCTACCGGCGGGCGCTTTTCGAATCCGCCGCGGGAACCTCTTCGGGCGCAGGAGGCGCCACGGGGCTTCGCGTCGACATCGCGCTCGAGGCGACGGCCGCGGCCGCGGCCGGAGGGTCTTTGCGGCTCCGCGATTGGAGAGGGGCCACCGCCGAGGGCGGCGCGCTCGCGGTCGAACCACGCTCGACGACCGCCGTTCTGCCGGTCAACGCCCTGGCCGGAGCGCCGGCGATCCTTCCGGCGCGGCCGAACCCGTTCGTCGCGGGAACCGAGATCGCGTATTCCCTTCCGGCCGCGGCCGACGTGTCGCTTCGGGTCTTCGACGTGTCGGGGCGCGCGGTGCGGACGCTCGCGTCGGGGCCGAGGAACGCCGGGGTCCATCGCGCGACGTGGGACGGACGCGACGCGCGCGGGCGCGGTGTCGGAAACGGGATCTACTTCCTGCGGCTCGACGCCGCGGGGATCGTGAAGACGCAGCGGTTGGTGCGGCTCCGTTAGCGGTCGCCGTTCGGTCGGGCCCTGGGCTAGGATCGCGGCGTCATGCACGACCCTCGCGATCCGATCGTCCAGTTCGTGACCTGGGTGCTGCTCTTCCTCGCGCCGCTCTGGATGCTCGGCTGCTAACCGGGCGCCGGGGCGGCGCGAGTCCGTTCGCGGCCGCGCCCCGGCGGCGCCTCACGCCCCGCCGAAGCGCCGCCGCCAGACCTCGCGGAGGAGCGCGATCGACCCGGGGGCGTGGCCCGCGTAGTGGTTGTTGAAGTAGCCGAAGACCTCGATGTTCCTCTCGAGGATCGCCGCCAGCGCCGTGACCCACCGTTCCATCTCCCCCGCGCGGTCGAGGATCAGCTGGTCCCACGACTCGGTCCGCGCCTCGATCGCGTGGCGGTCCCCCAGCCAGCGGACGTACGCGAAGTCCGCGGTGATCGGATCGGGTCCCTCGAGGAGCTTCTCCACGGGCGGCATCCAGGGATGGTCGATCATCGCGTACGCGACGCCGTGCGCGCGAAGGAGCGAGAGGAGCGGCTCGGCGACCCAGGTCTTGTTCCGCACCTCGACCGCGAAGCGCCGGTCCCGCGGCAGCGACGCGAGCACGGGCCCGAGACGCGCGAGGAAGGGCGCCGCCGACGCGAACGCGTCGCGGCGGAAGTACGGAAACTGGAAGAGCATCGGCCCCAGCCGGTCGCCCGCTTCCTCCATCGCGCCGAGGAACGCGCTCAGATCGTCCTCGACGCCGGCGAGGAGCTTCTCGTGCGTGATCACCTGCGGCACCTTCGCGGCGATGCGGAATCCCTCCGGCACCTTCGACGCCCAACTTCGGACTTGCGCGGCGGAAGGGATCCGATAGAAGGTCGCGTCGATTTCCACGGTGTCGTAGCGCCGGCCGTAGTGGGCGAGGAAGTCGCCCGGTTTCGTTCCGGGCGCGTAGAACGGTCCGACCCACGAGGGGTGGCTGAAGGACGAGGTCCCGAGGTGGAGCCGCGGATGGACCGGCGCGGCGTCGGGGCCGGGCGGAGTGGTTTCGGGAGACGACATGGACGTCAACGTTACCCCGCCGCGCGACGGGGCTCAAGCGCGCGCGCCGCGGCCGTCGCCGTTCCTCTGGGGCGTGGGAACGTCCGCCCACCAGGTCGAGGGCGGCAACGACCGGAACGATTGGTGGGACTGGGAGCGGCGGCCCGGCGCGATCCATGGAGGCGCCCGCTCGGGCGACGCCTGCCTCCACTGGGAGCGCTTCGAGAGCGACCTCGATCTCGTCCGCGCCCTCGGCCTGAACGCCTACCGCTTCTCCGTCGAGTGGAGCCGGCTCGAGCCCGAGCCCGGCGCGTACGACGACGCGGCGCTCGCCCACTACCGAGCCGTCGCGTCCGCCTGCCGCGCGCGCGGTCTCGAGCCGGTCGTCACGCTGCACCACTTCACGAATCCGCGCTGGTTCGCCGCCGCGGGCGGATGGGAGACGCCCGCCAATCTCCCCGGGTTCGCCCGCTTCGCGCGCTGGGCCGGCGCCGGCCTGGGCGACTTGGTGGACCGCTGGATCACGGTGAACGAGCCGGAGGTCCTCGGCTTCTACGGCTACGACTCGGGCATCTGGCCGCCCGGCGTGACCGATCGCGCGCGCGCCCTCGTGGTCATCGCGAACCTCCTCGAGGCGCACGCGCTCGCCGCGCACGCGCTTCGGGACGCCGACCGTCAGGACGCCGACGGGGACGGCAAGGCCGCGATCGTCGGCGCGGCGAAGCACTGGGTCCTCCTCGAGCCGCGGCGCGCGTGGCACCCGCTCGACCGGCTGGCGGCCTCGGCCCAGCACCGCGTCTTCAACGAGGCCGTCGTGCGGGCGCTGGCCGGCGGTCCCATCGACTTCTCCATTCCCGGCGTGCGGCCGGTGCGGCGCCGCGTGGACGCGCTCGCCGGGAGTTCCGACTTCCTCGGCGTGAATTACTACACACGCTGGATGGTCTCGCTCGCGGGGAGGGACGCGCGCGTGGCGAAGCGCGGCGCTCCGGTGAACGATCTCGGGTGGGAGATCCACCCGGAGGGACTCGAGCGGGCGCTCGATGCGTGCCGCGCGTTCGGACTCCCGATGATCGTGACCGAGTGCGGCATCGCGGACGCGTCCGACCGCGCGCGTCCCGACTTCATCCGCGCCACGCTCGCGTCGCTCGACCGGGCGCGCGCGGCGGGCGCCGACGTGCGCGGCTTCTTTCACTGGTCCTTGATGGACAACTTCGAGTGGGCCGACGGCCACCTCGGCCGGTTCGGACTCTACGCCGTCGACTGCGAACACCCCGAGAGCCTGCGGCGCGAGCGGCCGAGCGCGCGCGTCTACGCGGAGGAAGTC
>DATIQI010000393.1:0-3828 GCA_035470985.1 Acidobacteriota bacterium | reverse complement strand
GAGCGCCTGACGGTCCTCGTGACCGGACGCGTGAAGATCGTCGGCCACGCGGACGCCGGCGACGTCATCCTGGAGCTCTTCGGGCCCGGGGAGCCCGTCGGCGCCATCGCGGTCTACAATTACATCCCCTATCCCGCCAGCGCGGTCTGCATGGAACCGGTGACGCTCCTCTGCGTCGACCGGCGGGACTACTTCGAGCTGCTCGACCGCTATCCCGAGTTCGCCCGGTCGCTCATCCGCGAGCTGACCCGCCTCGTCGTGTCGCTCACCCAGAAGCTGGAGGAGATGAGGGGCCAGCGCGTGGAAGTCCGGATCGCGCAGCTCTTCCTGAACTTCGCGGAGCGGATGGGGAAGCCGGGGAAGGCGGGCGCCGTCGAGATCCCGATCGCGCTTTCACGGCGCGAGGTGGCGGATCTGGTCGGAACGACGACCGAGACGGCGATCCGGGTCCTCGCCCGCTGGGGCCGCGAGGGAGTCCTGATCAGCGGCGAGAAGCGCTTCACGCTCCCCTCGCGCGAGCGGCTCCAGGCCATCGCCGACGGGAGCGGGGATCGCTGAGGCCGGATCGCGGCTCCGACCCCGCTTCGCCCGACTTCCCGGCTCCCCCGCCTAGGCCAGATCGAAGTCGGGGTGCGGCTCGCCCAGGAGCCGCACCCCGTTCGCGATGACGAGGAGCGTGCTCCCTTCGTGCCCGACGACCGCCAGCCAGAGCGGAAGGACCCCGAGGAGCGTCGTGACGACGAGGAGCCCGATCATGCAGAAGGCGAACGTGAGGCTCAGCGTGAGGACGCGCCGGGCGCGCCGGGCGAGCCAGAGCGAGAAGGGAATCCCGCGCAGATCGTCCCGCATGAGCACCACGTCGGCCGTGTCGAGCGCCACGTCGGTCCCCGCGCCTCCCATCGCGATGCCGACCGAGGCGGTCGCGAGGGCGGGTGCGTCGTTCACGCCGTCCCCCACCATCGCCACCACCGGCCAGCGCGTCTTCATCTCGCGGATCACGGTGACCTTTTGCTCGGGGAAGAGCCCGGCCCGCACCTCGTCGGCGCCGACCGCGGCGCCGATTCCGCGCGCGACCGTTTCGTGATCCCCGGTGAGCATCGCGATGTGGGCGACCCCGAGGCGGCGGCAGGCGTCGAGCGCGCCCCGCGCGTCGCCCCGCACGACGTCCGCCACGCCGAGGACGCCCGCGGCGACCTCGCCGCCCGGCGGATTCGTGTCGGGGCCGGAGACGCCGGCGCGCGCCGCGCCGTTCGGCCCCGCGGCTCCGTTCGGTCCGTTTCCCTGGCGGCGCACGATCACGAGGAGCGCGGTGGCGCCCGCGTCACGGACCTCGGCGACCGCCGCCTTCAGGGCGGGCGAGAGGGGGACGTCGTGCCGCGCGAAGAGGGGTTCGCGGCCGATGCCGACCCAATAGCCGCCCGTGTGTCCGTGGACCCCTTCGCCGCTGTGGCTTTCGAACTCGGAGACGGGGAGGAGCGCGAGCCCGCGCCGCTCCGCCTCCGCGCGGACGGCGCGCGCGGTGTGATGCTCGCTGCGGCTCTCGATGGACGCGGCGAGGCGAAGGAGCGCGTCGCCGTCGAGCGAGCCCTCCACCAGGCGCGCGACTGTGAGGCGGGGCTTTCCCTCCGTGACCGTGCCGGTCTTGTCGACGGCCAGCGCGCGAATGTCGCCCAGCCGCTCGAGATGGATGCTCCCTTTGAAGAGCACGCCGTGCCGGGCCGCGTGCGTGATCGCCGAGAGGAGCGCGGCCGGCGCCGCGATGACGACCGCGCAGGGGGAGGCGGCGACCAGGAGGACGAGGCCGCGATACCACGCGGCGTCCCACCCGGCGTGGAGGAAGAGGAGCGGAATGAGCGCCGCGACCGCGGCGGCCCCGAAGACCGCGATGACGTACGCGCGCTGCCAGCGCTCCACGAAGCGCTCCGTCGTCGACTTCAGCCGGCCCGCCTCCTGCACCATCCGAACGATCTTCGTGATCGTCGTTTCGTCGGGCGTCTTCGAGACGCGCACCAGCGGCGCGCCGTGGAGATTCACGGTCCCCGCGTACACGGGATCGCCCGGGCGCTTCGTGACGGGCGCCGACTCGCCCGTGAGCGTCGCCTCGTCCGCCGCCGTCTCGCCTTCGAGCACCTCGCCGTCCACCGCGAACCGATCGCCCGGCAGCGTCCGGACGATCTCGCCGATCCCGATCGCTTCGATCGGTTGCCGCGTCTCCGCTCCGTCGCGCACGACGAGCGCCGTGTCGGGGCGCAGCTCGACCAGCGACTCGATCGAGCGCTTGGTCCGCTCCATCGTGTAGCCCTCGAGCGCGCCGCTCAGCGAGAAGAGGAAGAGGAGGACGGCGCCCTCGCCCCAATGCCCGAGCGCCGCGGAGCCGGCGGCGGCCGCGATCATGAGGAGGTTGATGTCGAGCTGGCGGCGGAGCAGATTCGCCATCAGGTCGCGGACGGGGCCCCATCCGCCCGAGAGGTAGGAGACGGCGTAGAGCGGGATTCGCCACGCCGGGTCGGGGGCCCAGCGCGAGGAGGTTGCTCCCGCGATCCCCGCCACCGCGCAGAGCGCGGTCAGGCCCATCTGCCAGTGCGCCGACGAAAGGAACGTGAGGCGGCCCGGCGTCGCGCGCCGGGGCCCGGAGGGGTCGGTCACGCGCCTCCCGCGCCGAGGAGCTTCCGGAGCACGTAGGGAAGGATGCCGCCGTGCTCGAAGTAGCGGACCTCCTGCGGCGTATCGAGACGGACGCCGGCGCGGAACACGCGCGGCTTCGGACCGTCCACGCGGATCGTGACCTGGGAGCCGCGCGGCGCCCCCGCGTTCACGCACGCGGCCACGCCCTCCACGTCGAAGCGCTCCGCGCCCGTGAGACCGAGCGACTCGGCGCTCTCCCCGGGGAGGAACTGGAGCGGGAGGATGCCCATCCCGATGAGATTGCTCCGGTGGATCCGCTCGTAGGACTCCGCGATCACGACGCGGACGCCGAGGAGCTTCGGCCCCTTCGCGGCCCAGTCGCGCGACGAGCCCGAGCCGTACTCCGTTCCCGCCATCACGAGCGTGGGGACGCCCTCCGCCGCGTAGCGCATGGCCGCGTCGTAGATGCTCATCGTCTCGCCCGAGGGCTGGTGGGCCGTGAAGCCCCCTTCGACCCCCGGCACCATCTTGTTCCGGATGCGGACGTTCGCGAACGTCCCGCGGACCATGACCTCGTGATTGCCGCGGCGCGATCCGTACGAGTTGTAGTCGGCCGGGGCGACGCCGTTCGCCTCGAGGTAGAGGGCGGCGGGGCTCCCGCGCTTGATGGAACCCGCGGGGGAGATGTGGTCGGTGGTGATGCTGTCGCCCAGGATCGCGAGCGCCCGGGCTCCCGCGACGTCGGTCACCGCGGCGGGCGCGAGCGGCATGGCGTCGAAGTAGGGCGGTCGCTTCACGTACGTGGAGGCCGGCTCCCACGCGTAGCGGTCTCCCTCGGGAACCGGGAGCGCCCGCCACGTCTCGTCGCCCGCGTAGACGTCGCGGTAGGTCTCGCGAAACGTCTCCGAGCGGACCGCCTTCGCCACGACTTCCTGGATCTCGTGCTGCGTCGGCCAGAGATCGCGGAGGTGGACCGGCGCGCCGTCCTTCCCCGTGCCGATCGGGTCGCGCGTGAGGTCGAGATCGATCCGTCCCGCGAGAGCGTACGCGACGACGAGGGGCGGCGACAAGACACCGAGAAAGATGAGGACAATCCCGATTGTGAAGCTGTGAACCAACTTGATATTCCGACCCTTCATGGCATAGTGCAAAATCACCCAACTCAGGAAAAATGCAACCACACCGATTAAGGCTTTACCACTC
>DATIQI010000392.1:0-6853 GCA_035470985.1 Acidobacteriota bacterium | reverse complement strand
CGCTCCGGCTTCGCGAGGATGTCCTCCCCGTCCAGCGTCGCCGAGCCCGACGTCGGCTCCAGGAGGCCCGCGAGAATCTTCATGAACGTGGACTTGCCGGCGCCGTTGGGGCCGAGGAGTCCGAACATGCCGGGGGCGACGGCGAGGTCGATCACGTTCAGCGCGGTGACCGGCCCGGGGTAGACCTTCACGAGACCGCGGGTGGAGAGCATGCGTTCCTCCTGGGACGAACGGAATCCTGGCGGGGCCGGCGCGTGACGTCACTACGCCCGGGAAGGGTACCTTGTTTCGGGCGGGAAGGAAGACGGGACGAGGGGAGGCGGGACGAACGGAACCGGCTACTCCCCAGCCACGACGTGGGGCGGGGGAGGCGCGACCGGATGTCCGATCCGGGCCCGCAGCGCGTCCCAGGTGCGGAGAATCGCCTTCCGCACCTCGTCCACCGAAACCCCGGACTTCGCGAAGCGGCCCTGGCGCGCGATGAATCCCTCCAGCGCCTCTTTCGAGAAGGTCGGCTCGACGCTGATCCGCCAGTCCGTTCCGTCCACGATCTCGAGAACCGGGTAGAGGCCCGATTGGACGGCGCGCCGCACCAAGTCGATCCCCTCCGCGGGCTCCGACTTCCACCCCGTGGGACAGGGCGCGAGGAGATGGAGGAACCGGAAGCCGCGCGTGTCGAGTCCGCGCTGGAGCTTCCGCATCATGTCCTCCGGATGCGCCATGGAGATGGAGGCGGCGTAGGGCACGCGGTGCGCGGCCATGATGGCCAGGATGTCCTTCTTCTCCACGTGCTTTCCCGCGGGGGTCGTGGTGGTGGAGGCGCCGAAGGGCGTGGCGGACGACCTCTGTCCTCCCGTGTTGCCGTAGATCTCGTTGTCGTAGCAGAGGAAGAGGATGTCCTCGTTCCGCTCGGCGGCCGCCGAGACGGTGGCGAGCCCGATGTCGTACGTGCCGCCGTCGCCCGCGAAGCAGAGGACGCGCATGTCCTCGTTGTTGGAGTGGGCCACGCGCGCCAGCCCGGTCGCGACGGCCGCCGCGGCGGCGAACGTCGAGGCGACAACGGGCGCGCCGTACGCGCTGTAGGGGAACGGTCCCGCGGTCACGATGCCGCAGCAGGCGGGGATGACCATCTGCACGCGCCGGCCGGCGATGGCGCGGCTGATCATGTTCAGCGCGATCGACATGCCGCAGCCGCCGCAGTTCGTGTTGCCCGCGCGGAGCAGGGGCTCGGGCCGGTCGGCTTCGGTCCGGGCGATGCCGTCGAGGATCGGTTCGCTCATTCTCCGGCCTCCAGGAAGACGGGCGTGCCGGCCCGTTCGCGCGCGGCGAGATCGTCGAGAATCCGGTGCAGATGCGCGGGGCGGATGTCGCCGCCGCCCAGCCCGACGAGGTAGTTCTGGATCACGGCGTCCGGATCGCCGAGGGCGCGCACTTCGCCCCAGACGATGCCGCCCAGTCCGGGGCAGGAGTCGCGATCGATGACGGCCACCCGCTTCCGTCCGGCGAGGAGCGCGCGAAGCGGCTCCTCCGGAAGCGGGCGGAACATGCGAAGCCGAAGCGCGCCCGCCTTCACGCCGCGCGCGCGCGCCTCGTCCACGGCGATTCGTGCGGTCGAGGCGGTCGTGCCCATGGAGAGGATCACCAGCTCGGCGTCCTCCATCCGGTAGGGAACGACGGGATCGGCGGGGCGGCGCCCGAAGCAGCGCTCGAACTCGTCCTGCACGCGGGCGTAGACGGCGGGAACACGGCTCATCGCCTCCAGGTGCTGCTGGCGGTGCCGCTCGGTCTGGTGCGGGAAGTCGAGTCCTCCGACCACGCGCGGCGTGTCGGTCACGCGATGGGGGAGCTTCAGCTCGGGGAGGAACCGATCCACGGTCTCCTGATCGGGAATGTCGGTCATCATCATCGTGTGGGAGAGGACGAACGCGTCCTGGCAGACCATCACCGGAAGGAGCACCTCCTCGTGCTCGGCCAGCCGGAACGCGAGGAGCGTCGTGTCGTGCACTTCCTGGTTGTCCTCGCAGTAGAACTGGATCCACCCGCTGTCGCGGAGCATCAGCGTGTCGCCGTGATCCACCCAGATGTTCCACGGCGGCCCGAGCGTCCGGTTCACGGCCATCATGACGACCGGCAGGCGGAAGAAGCCGGCGGCGAAGACGTTCTCGGCCATGTAGGCGAGCCCGTTCGACGAGGAAGCGGTGAACGTGCGCGCCCCGGAGAGGGAGGCGCCGATGCAGACCGCCATGGCGCTGTGCTCGCTCTCCACGCGGACGACCGATCCCTTCGGGATCTCCTCTTCGCAGAGGCGCTCGATGCACTCGGTCTGGGGCGTGATGGGGTAGACCCCGCTGCAGAAGCCGCGTCCGCGTCGGTTCGCGCGCGCGGCCAGCGTGGCCGCCGCCGCGGAGGCGTGGTTGGCGCTGATCAGTTGCATCGTCATGCCGGCAGCATCTCCAGGGCGTCGCGCGGGCACTCGGTGACGCAGATCCCGCACCCCTTGCAGAAGTTGAGGTCCACCGCGTAGCCCGTGGCCGTGCGGTCGATGATCCCCTCGGGGCAGTAGACGAGGCAGGTGTCGCACTGCGTGCAATGCCCGCACGAGAAGCAGCGCTCCGCCTCCCGCGGGCTCGAGAGCCCTCGATTCGACTCGACGAACGAGCGCCGCCGCTCCGCGACGGGGAGATGGGGCTCCAGGGCCGGCGGCGCCGGCGGGAAGTGATCGAAGTGGATCCCCGAGATCGGCACGGCCTCGGCGCGGTCGGGCCGGACGAAGATCGCCGCGTCCTCTCCGAGCGCGCGGAGCGCGCGCCCCGCGGCGCGGCGCCCGTCCCCGATGGCGTGCGCCACGGTGCCTTCGCCGGTCGCGAAGTCGCCCGCGACGAAGAGGTTCATCGGCCGTCCCTTCCGGTGAACGCGGCCGTTCACGATCTCGGCGCCCTCCGGAAGCACGCCGCGATCGGCCGACTGCCCGATGGCGAGGAGCACCGTGTCGCAGCGAAGCCGCGACGTGCGCGCCGTGACGAGCGGCCGGCGACGGCCGGTCGCGTCGGGGTCGCCCAGCTCCACTTCGGCCAGCTCCACCTCCTCCACGCGGCCGTTGCCGTGGAAGGCGACGGGCTGGCGGAGGAAGAGGAACTCCACGCCCTCGTTCGCCGCTTCCTCGATCTCCTCGCGGATGGCCGGCATCTCCTCGTGCGTCCGGCGATAGGCGACCGTGACGCGCTCGGCTCCGAGACGGAGCACGCTTCGGGCGCAATCCATCGCGGTGTTGCCGCCGCCCAGGACCACCACGTGGCCTTGGAGCGGCGAGCCGCCTTCGAAATTGAGGCGATGGAGGAATCGAATCCCCTGCTCGACGCCCCGGCGTTCGGTCCCCGCGGCCTCGAGGCCCGTCAGGCGCGCGAGCCCGAACGCGAGGATGACCGCGTCGTACCGGCCGCCCAGCTCCGCGATCTTCTCGCGGTCGAGGAAGACGCCGCAGCGCGCCTCGACGCCGAGGTCGAGGATGCCGGCGATCTCCCGGTCGAGCACCTCGCGCGGGAGGCGGTACGACGGAATGCCGGTGCGAAGCACGCCGCCGAGCGCCTTCTCGCCCTCATAGATCGTCGCCTCGTGTCCGGCGCGGGCCAGCTCGTACGCCGCCGCGAGTCCCGCGGGGCCGCTCCCGACGACGGCGACGCGGCGCACGTCGCGGACCGGGCGCTCCTCGCGCCGCGCGACCTTCGCGCGGTCGCCGATCCAGCGCTCCAGCGCGCGGATGTTCACCGAGCCGTCGTACTGGCGGCGGCTGCATCCCTCCATGCAGGGCGCGGGGCAGACGCGGCCGCAGACCGAGGCGAGCGGCTGCGTCGCGGCCAGCACTTGAGCGGCGGCCTCCTCGCCCTGGTGCTGCAGCGTCTGGATGAACCGGACGACGTCGTTCCCGGCGGGGCACCACGCGTTGCAGGGCGCCAGGTGCTCGATGTAATGAGGGAGCTGCGTCCGCCAGGATCCCGTCTTCAATCCGGTCGGACGGCCTTCGACGTGCTCGGTGAGCGGCAGGACATAGGCGCCGTCCGCTGCGGGAAGCCCGGCCGTCGCGGCCGCCGCGCGCTTCCGGTCCGCCTCGGACATCGCCGGTTGGGGGCCGAACGCCACGGCCGCGTACGCCTCGCGCGCCGCGGGAAGGTCGCGCCGCAAATGGAGCGCCTCGTACGCCCGCTCCAGCGCTTCGATCGGGATTCCGACCGCGCGCGCGTAGGCGCCGGCGATGGTCGTGTTCACGATGACGACCGAGCGCGTTCCGATCCCTCGCGCCCGCGCGATCGCGGTGGCGTCGATCGTCGCGATCTGAAACCGGCCGAAGCGCGCCGTGTAGGCCGAGGGGGCCTCCGTCGTGTTCAGGAGGAGGAGCCCGCCGGGGACGAGCCCCGCGACCGTCTCCTCGCCCAGGAGCGTCGGGTCGAGAACGAGGAGATGATCGGGTGTGTAGACCTTGTTGCGGTTGCTGATCGGCTCGTCGGCGACGCGCGTGTAGGCGCGGACCGGCGCTCCCGACCGCTCTCCGGCATAGTCGCCGAACGTCTGGACGCTCTTGCCGAGGCCCGCGTGGATGGCGGCGAGGATCTTCGCGCAGGTGACGCCGCCCTGGCCGCCGCGGCCGTGAAGCCGGATTTCGAGTGTCATGCCGTGGCCCGTCCCGTCTCTTGAGGGCGCGTCCGCTTCGTGGCGGCGGGACCTGGCTCGAGCGAGCGTCCCGGCGGACGATGCCTCCGTACGTCTGCAGAGAGCATGCCGGGTCTCGGGGCGGCTGTCCGTGGTGCCTTAGTAGCAGCGGCGCAGCGATTTGTGGACCATCGCCGGACCGTTCGCGGGGCGCCTCATGACCGCCTGACCGGTTCCATCCGTCAGGATTCCTGACAAATTGTCCGGATCAGCCTCGATTCGGGGACCGGACTGCCAAATGGCGCCGTTCCGGGCGAAGAAGGGGGCCTGGAGCGCTCCGGCGATAAGTGATATGATGTTCCTCACTTATAGGCACCAACCCCGCCCCTTCGGGCCCTATCGAAGGAGTGCGGGTCCCCCCTCTCCGAACCGGCCAGGTCCCCTCTCACGCCGCGCCACGCCGCCCGGGAAGGACAATGACCATCTCCCAGCGCATCCCCGTGCTTCTCCTCGTCGCCTGTCTGCACGCCTCCGCCGCTTCGGTCACCGCCCGCGCCGCCGCCGCGGATCTCTCGCCGTCGGCATCCGCATCGGCCGCCGCGGCGCTCGCGTCCGACACGGGCGTCATCGTGAAGTTCCGCGAGGTCCCGGCGTTCTCGTCGTCGGCGGAGGGTCTTCTCCGCTCGGGTTCGCCGGGGCTCGACGGGATCCTTCGCGCGTACGAGGTGGAGGCCGCGGCGCCGCTCTTCGGGCGGTCCGAATCGCCCGCGGCCCGCGCGCGCGGACTCGACCGCTACCGGGTGCTGCGCGCGCGGGGGCCCGTCGCCATCGAGGCCTTCCTGGAACGGCTGCGGGCGCTTCCGGCGGTCGAGGCGGCCGAGCCCGACTACGTCGCGTCGCACGGCATGGCGGGGCGCGCGACCCTCCTCCCCGACGATCCCAGCTTCGCGACGCTGCAATGGCCGTTACGCAATACGGGCACCCACACGGTGTCGCCCTCGTCGCTCCCGATCGAGGCCGGCGCCGACATCCGCGCCGTCTCCGCGTGGGAGACGACCACGGGCGACAGCTCCGTCGTCGTGGCCGTGATCGACACCGGGCTCCGGTTCGACCATCCCGAGTTCGCGGGGCGGCTCTGGACGAACCCGGACGAGATCGCGGGGAACGATCTCGACGACGACGGGAACGGATTCGTGGACGACGTCCACGGAGCGAACTACGTCTTCCCCCCGATCGAACCGCTCGACGACAACGGGCATGGGACGGCGTGCGCCAGCATCATCGGCGCCGCGGCGAACAACGGACGGCAAATGGCGGGGCTCGACTGGTCGTGCCGCCTCATGCCCCTGAAGGTGCTGAGCCAGTTCGGCGTCGGGCACATCTCGAACATCGCGGCGGCCATCGCCTACGCGACCGACGAAGGGGCCGACGTGGTGAGCATGAGCCTCGGCACCTGGTCCATCTCCACCGCGCTGGCCGACGCGTGCGCCTACGCGCACGACCGGGGGGTCTTCCTGGCCGCGGCGATGATGAACGAGAACACGTCGCAGATCTCCTATCCGGCGGGCTACGACGACTGGGTCACGGCCGTCGGAGGGAGCGACCCGGCGGACGATCGCTGCTGGTCCACGGTCTGCGGTTACGGCTCGAACTACGGCGCGCATATCGACGTGGTCGCCCCGGGCGTGTCGGTTCCGATCCTCTCCTACGCCGATCCGTCGGCGCTCTGGTCGGGCGCCGGGACCTCCTTCGCCACCCCCTTCGCGGCGGGGCTCGCCTCGCTCCTCCTCGCGCGCGCGCCGGGTCTCTCGCCCGACCAGGTGCGGGACGTGATGCGCTTCTCGGCCGACGACCAGGTCGGCCGCCCCGAGGAGGACCGGCCCGGCTTCGACGTCTATCACGGGTTCGGACGGATCGACTGCGAGGCCGCGCTCGCCCTCGCGGGATCGGCGTCGTTTCCCGTGGTCCACGCGCCGGAGTCGTTCCGGACACCCGAGGGAGTCGCCTTCTCGTTCGACGTGAGCGTCACCGACGCCGATGGCGATCCGGTGGACTCGCTCTGGGTGGAGAGCGAGACCGTTTCCGCCGCCGCCGAAAGGATAGGCGGGCCGGCCGGTAGTGTTGGTTGTAAGCCTGAGTGACGGCCGCCATCAATTGAGCCGGCGGTTCCACCCATTCGTCGCTGATAACGGTCAGGGTTGCTGCCAAC
>DATIQI010000391.1:0-6053 GCA_035470985.1 Acidobacteriota bacterium | reverse complement strand
CACCGGCCCGGCCCCGGGGTCGGCCCACCCGCTCTCCGCCGCGACGAAGACGTTCGCGCTCAGGATCGGGGTCCGGGTCTTGCCGGCCCGGCGGCGCCAGGCCGCCGCCCCGTCGTCGAGGTCGTGGTTGCCCAGGGCGATGGCGTCGTACCCGAGGAGATCGAGCAGGCGGTGGTCGGGTTCCCCCCGGAAGCGGTTGTAGTAGGGGGTGCCCTGAACGAGGTCCCCCCCGTCGAGGAGGAGGACGCGCCCGCCGCGCGCCCGCTCCCGGGCGATGAGGGCCGCGCGGGCCGCCACGCCCCCCACGCGCTTCCCTCCGTTCACCTCGAACGGGTCGAGATGGGAGTGGATGTCGTTCGTGTGGAGGATGATGAGCGAGTCGGCGCGGGGCCCGCGGCCGGGTCCGGGCGCGGCCGGACCGGAGCCGGCCCATAGCCCCAGCCCCGCCGCGAGCGCGGCGATGCCGAGCGCGGCCCGGGCGACACGGAGATTTCGCTTGACACAACCCTGCTTCATCACTATACTTACCGTTTGCTTAGGGTGCAGTTACCCAGTGCCCCAGGAGTCCGGAAGCAACGAGTGGAATGCAGTGACCCCTACCTCGGTAGACATCTCCGAACGCTCCTCCCGAGTTCCCTCGATTGCGACCCATCGAGCCCCCGGCGAGTCTCGCCTGCCGGGGGTCGTTTCATTTTCAAGGGCGAGAGCGTCTCGGAGGCTCCATGGCTGATGTGGACAAGGTAATCAAATGCCGCGATTGCGGCGAGGAGTTCGTGTTCACGGCGGGAGAGCAGGCGTTCTACCGCGAACGCGGATTCCAGCACGAACCGACCCGGTGCCGCCGGTGTAGAGACAACAAGAAGATGAGCGGCGGCGCGGGGGGCGGCGGCGGCGGCGGCATGAGCGACCGCGGCGGCTCCATGGGCGGCGGCCCGCGCGAGTTCCACGACGCGGTCTGCTCCTCGTGCGGCACGGCGACCCAGGTCCCGTTCCGTCCGACGCCCGGCAAGCCGGTCTACTGCCGCGACTGCTTCCAGGCGTCCAAGAGCGGAAGGGGGTAACCGCGGACCGATCCCCCCTCCACGCCAGCAGCACCCATCGGGCCCTTCCATCCGAAAGGAGGAACTCCACCGTTGAAGTCTCGCGGTTCGGTGAAGTGGTTCAGCGAAGCCAAGGGATACGGCTTCATCCAGATGGATTCAGGCGAGGAGTACTTCGTACACCATTCGGCCATTCGAGCCGACGGGTTCCGCACCCTGCACGAGGGTGAGCTCGTCGAGTTCGATCCGGTGATCGGACGGCGCGCCCGGGAAGCGGCGAACGTCGTGAAGATCGCCTCCTGACGACACGCCGCCACGCGCGGCCACGGAACCCCGGCGGAACCACCGCCGGGGTTCGCGTTTTTCACCCGAATGGAGTAGGCTCGTCGGGCCCGCGATGACGCGGAACCATCCGGAGGAACTCGATCCCATGCGCCCTGCGTTGTACCGTATCGCCACGGCCCTGGCCGTCTTCATCGCCGTCGCCGCGGGAGCCTCCCGCGCGACCGCCGCCCCTCAGCTCGTCCGCACGCTTCCCAACAAGGCCACCCTCATCGTCCGGGAGAATCGCACCCGTCCCGTCGTCTCGATCCAGGTGTGGGTCCAGGCCGGCACGCGCGACGAGTCGCGCCCCGAACGGGGCGCCGCCTCGGTCCTGGCGCAGCTTCCGTGGGAGGGGACCCCGACCCGGACGAAGCTCCAGATCGACGAGACCATCGCCATGGTGGGCGGGCGCTATCAGGGCGAGGTCGGCACCGGCCACATCCTCTTCGAGACGGACGTGCCGGCTCGGGCGTTCGAAGAGGCCGCGATGCTCCTCGGCGACGTCGTCGCGAACCCGATCTTCGAGTCCGCGAAGGTGGAGGACGCCAAGTCGGCGGCGCGGACCGCGTCGCGCAACACGCACGGCCACGCCGCGATCGCGGCCATCAACCCGGCCGCCGCCGCGCTCCATCCCGGCTCGCCGCTCGGCGCGCCGCGCGCCGTTCCCGAGTCGGAGATCGCCGCCCTCACGGTGCCGCTCGTCTCGCGCTTCCACCAGGAGTGGTTCGTCGGTGGGAACGTCCTGATCGTCGTCGTGGGCGACGTCGACCCGGCCGAGGCCGAGCGCGTCATCGCCCAGGCCTTCTCGGGACTGCCCGCGAAGAGCGCGCCGCGCCACGCCCGCGGGAAGGAGCGGCCTCTGAACGCCCCGCAGGTGATCGGCGCGTTCAATCCGGGGGGCGCCGGCGGCTCGGCGGTCACCATCGGATTCCGGGCCCCCGCGTGGGGATCGGCCGACGCGCTGGCGCTCGACGCCCTCGTCGCCATGCTGACCGATTACGGCGACGCGCGCATCCAGCGGAGGCTGGGCGAAGGGCTCTTCTTCGGCGCCTCCGCGCAGCGCTCCTTCGAGCCGGACGGCGGCACCGTCGCCTTCTCCATCGCCGCGCCGCCCGAGGGGATGAAGGACGCCGAGGGGGTCCTTCTCTCGGAGATCGCCCGCGCGCGCTCCACGCCCATCGATCCGGGCGAGTTCCGGCGCACCATCGAGACGATCCTCGCCCGCGACATGGTCGCCCAGGCCGACTTCGCGGGCGAAGGGCGCGTCACCGCCATCGCCGCGATGCAGGGAACGGTCGGCGCGGACGAGGTCTACGCGGACCGCCTGCGGGCGCTGAAGCCCGAGGATCTCGTCGCCGTCGCCCGCCAGTACCTCGATCCGAAGCAGGCGGTCGTCGTGGCCATGGCGCCGAAGAACGTCGTGGACAGCCTCGACCTCTACAACGGCCTCGAGGCGCGCGTGCGCGAGAACCTGCGTCTCTCCACCGCGTCGTCCGAGGGATCGGGCCCGCTTCCGACGATGAGCGACGCGGCCGAGCGGCGTCGGCGCGTGGACGGCCCGCTCGCCTCTATCCCGAAGCAGCCGCGCGAGGCGGGCCGCGGATTCGTCACGCGAAGCGTCCTCGACGGCGGCATCCGGCTCCTCACGAGCGAGGATCGCGGCCCGGCGCTCGTCACCGTGTCGGTCTACCTCGAGGGAAGCGTCCGGTACGAGACCGAGAAGAACAACGGCATCACGCGCCTCCTGCGCGAGGTGCTGCTGACCACGCCCGATCCGAAGGCCGAGGGACGCTCGTACCGCTTCAGCCTCCTCGACCTCGGGCGGCTGGCGCCCTACCAGGATCGCGACCTCTGGGGCTACTCGATCACCGCGCCGTCGCACCACTGGAAGGACGCGGTCGCCCGATTGGGCGCGATGCTCTCGAGCCCCGATCTCGACTCCGTGACGGTGGACGCGACGCGCCTCCTCGTCCTGGACGAGCAGGCGCGCTGGCTGAACGAGGACCCGGCCCGCCGCCGGCACCTCATCTTCAAGGCGAAGTATCAGTCGAGCGGGTACCGCCTCCCGCTCCTGGGATCTCCCATCAGTCTCTCGTCGATCGACGGCCGGACGATGGAGGCCTTCTACCGGCGCTTCGTGGTGAAGCCGAATCTCATCGTGGCGGTCTTCGGGAACGTGAACGCGGCGGAAGTCGGCCCGGCGGTCGCGGAGGCGTTCCGCGGCGTCGGCTCGGGTCCGTTCGATCCGGGGACCGTGGCGAAGGAGGCTCCGTTCGAGGGATTCCGCGAGAAGTGGGAGCTGGGGGAGGGGAGCGGATCGACCGTTTCCATCGCCTTCAACGGCCCCGCGGGGAACAGCCCCGACGTCCCGATCTTGTACGTGATCAACTCGCTCTACACGAATCCGCGCGGCTGGCTGAAGACCTACATCAAGGACAAGGCGATGGCCGTCACCCAGCTCGACAGCTACGTCGCCCACGCGATCGACGAGGCGCCGATCATCACCACGCTCCACGTCTCCGAGCTGGTGCAGGAGGAGTCGGCGACGAAGATGCTCCTCGGGCAGTTCCGCTCCGTCGCGGGGATCAAGCTGACCGGAACGTACGCGCCCGACTACGAGTTCGCCCGCAAGCACGCCGTCGGGCAGTTCCACATGAGCCTCTCCACCAGCGCGAACCGGGCGCTCCAGTACTCGCGGGCCGAGGCGCTCCGGCTCCCGCCCGACCACGTCGCCGGATTCTCGGCGAAGCTCCTCGCCGTGACCCCGGACGACATCCAGGCGGCCGGATTCCGCTACTTCCAGTACGCCGATTCGGGGAAGCGTCCCTACGCGGTCTGCGAGACGCGGCAGGGCGGCTGGTAGACCCGGACGCCCCACACCCCGTGGGTCGCGAGCCCGCCACCGTCATCGTCACCGTTCGCAACGAAGCGGGGAGCGTCGACGCGCTCCTCGACTCGCTGCTGCGCGGCAGCCGGCCGCCCGACGAGATCGTCGTCGCGGACGGCTGCTCGAGCGACGGCACCCTCGAGCGGCTCCGCGCGCGCGCGGCCTCCGAGCCTCGGCTCCGCGTTCTCGAGACGCCGGGAAACCGCTCCGTCGGACGGAACGCCGCGATCCGCGCCGCGCGCCACGAGGTGATCGCCGGCACCGACGCCGGGGTCGAGGTGGAGCCGACGTGGCTGGAGCGGATCGTCCGCCCGTTCGAGGCCGACCCCGGCGTGGACGTCGTCGCCGGGTTCTACCGTCCCGTCGCCCGCACCGCGTTCGAACGGGCGGCCGGCGTCGTTTCCGCGCCCGCCCTTCGCGAGGTGGACCCCGCGCGCTTCCTTCCCTCCACCCGCTCGATCGCGTTCCGGCGCGCGGCGTGGGCGAAGGCGGGCGGGTTCGACGAGGCGCTGGCCCACAACGAGGACACGCCGTTCGCCCTCGCGCTGAAGGCGGCGGGGTGCCGCTTCGCCTTCGCGTCCGACGCGATCGTGGGATGGCGCCCGCGCGGCGATCTCCGCGCGTTCTACCGCCAGCACCGCCGCTTCGGATTCGGCGACGGCGAGTCGCGCGTGCAGGCGTGGTTCTACGCGACGATCGCCGCGAAGTACGGGCTCGCCGCCGGGCTCTTCCTGACCGGGTTCGCGATTCCGGCGGCGTGGTGGGCGCTCGCCGCGGGCGCGCTCCTCTTCGTGGCCCAGCAGGCGCGGCGCGGGCTCGGGCGGATCGCTCCGCTCGAGGCGATCGTGGGCGTCCCGCTCTTGAAGGTGGTCTACGACGCGGCGTATCTGGCGGGGTACGCGCGCGGTAGGCTGGCGCCGGCGACGGCGCCGCGAAGGCCCGAGGCGACGCGCTAGGCGGGCTTCGCGGACGAGGCGCGTTCTAAGCGGGCTGCGTCCCTTCCTCCGGCTCGCGGGAGTCCTCGGGACGGGGATTGAAGATCGCGGCCAGCTCGCTTCGCAACTGGCCCTCGTCCAGGTTCCACTTCAGGTCGCCCCGGTGCGCCACCGAGATGGCGCCCGTCTCCTCCGACACCACAAGCACCGCCGCGTCGGTCTCCTCGGCCAGGCCGAGCGCCGCGCGATGGCGGGTGCCGAGAATCGGCGAGAGTCCCGACGTGGTGCTCAGCGGCAGGATGCAGCCTGCCGCGACGATCTCGTCGCCGCGGATGACGCAGGCTCCGTCGTGGAGCGGGGAGTGGGGCGTGAAGATCGTCTCCAGGAGCTCCGCCGAGACCTTCGCCTCCAGCTTCGTCCCCGTCTCCACGTAGTTGCGCAGGCCCATGTCGCGCTCGAAGACGATGAGCGCGCCGCGGCGCTCCTTGCTCATCTCTTCGACCGCGCGAATCACCTCCGCGACCACCCCGTACTCCTCCACGCGGATGAGCGCCCGCACCAGCCGGTTCTGGCCGATGTGGGTGAGGAGCGCGCGAAGCTCCGGCTGGAAGAGGATCACGAAGAGAATGACCCAGACGGTCTTCAGGCTCCCGATGATCCAGTTGAGCGCGCTCAGGCGGAACCACTGCGCGACGATGGACCCGAAGACGATGACCACCAGACCGACGAACATCTGCGACGCGCGCGTTCCCTTGATCATCGCGAAGAGGCGGTAGAAGAGGAAGGCGACGATGAGGACGTCGAGGATGTCGAGGAGGAGCTGGGGGCGAACGTCGATCATGAAGGGCTCGTCTCGCGCACGGGGTG